>JALZBI010000128.1 GCA_030947565.1 Actinomycetota bacterium | reverse complement strand
GCGTACCTCGCGGACATCGCGGGACTGAGGGGGAGGTCCAACGCCGACCATGGGTTCAGCGTACGCGTCGGGGACGGTGTCGTCCTGACGGGAGACAGGCTGGGTCCGGCAGGACATCATGTCTCCATGCCGAAGCGCGCCGACCGTGCCTCCACCAGCTCGAAGGTCAGCTCGAAGGTCAGCTCGGCGGTCAGCGCGAAGAGCAGCGCGATCGACGAGGACGGCGGCTCCGGCGGCGGGGCGGCCGGGGTCGAGGAGCGGGGGGCGTTCGCCATCGCCCGGTGCGACCGCTGCGGCTGGCAGGGCTCGGCCCGACGGTCCCGCGAACGGGCCCGCAGGGATCTGCAGCAGCACCTGGAGGACAAGCCGAAGCACGCCGAGCACGTGTCGCTGGAGGACGTCCGCCGCTGACCAGCAGGGCGCATCGGTATGCCGGTCAGCAGGCGACATAACCCCCCGAGGGGAGGAGGTGCGCGTCGGGCCGGGAAGCGCCTCACGGCGCGTGGCCGCTCGTAGCGGCGTATCTTGGGACCCGGGGCTACCGCGGCCCGACGCCCTCACAGGGTAGTCCCTACGACGGGCATAGCCTGCTGAACCGCCGTCCCTGGTGGATATCCAGGGCTCGGAGCCACCCCGTCAGGCGAGGTCGCCGACGCGCCACAGGGCCGCAGCGGCCCGGAGGTCGGAAGCGGTGTCGAGCAGGTTGGCCGCTCGGGCTGCGACCTCCTCGCCCTCGGACCGGTCGGCCCGACCGGCCGCCACGACGCGGCAGAACGACGCCGCCCGCTCCAGCGCCACCGCGAGGTCGCCCTCGAACACACCGGCCAGGATCGCGTCGGCGAGGGCGGTGACCTCGGCCGGGCCGGGCGGCTCGGCGGCGCCGGCCACAGCGTGGTCGACGTCGGCGAACCGGATCCCGGCGGCGTAGTCGCGGCTGGCCTCGTCCGGGGCTCTTCGGACCCACTCCCGCAGCGCGTAGAGCCGCCACAACGCCCCAGGGAGGCTCCGGGCCGGACGGTGCGCCCACAGGTCGGCCACGGTCGTCAGGCCGATGTCCTCGACGAGGTCGACGAGCCGGGCGGTCACGAGGGGGTCATGGGCGCCACGGCCGGCGTGCACGAGGACCGCAGCCGTCTCGTGCGCGGCCTCGATCTCGTGAACGGGGTCGACGGTGCCGCCGAACGCCTCCAGCGCAGATGGGCTGAGCATGGCCGGGCGCCGGGGCGGCTGCCGCTGTTCCTGCTCCTCTGAACTCACCCCCACCATCCTGCCGTATGCCCGGGTCGTCCGACCGGGCATGCCCCGGCGCGGGCCGACGGCACCCGTCCACGACGACCACACTCCAGGGCCGAGGCCGCCGAGCATCCAGGGTCACCCAGGGGCAGTCGAGACGCGGTGACGCTATGAGGCTCCGCGGCCGGTCTTGTTCTGCAACCGGTCGATGTGCTCGGACGCCTGGGCCTTGTTGAGGTCGGCCGGCAGCTGCTCTCCGGCCTGCCGGGCCAGGGTGTCGAGGTAGCTCGCCTGGGCCCCGGTCATCGGCTCCGATCCGGTCACCCAGGCGCTCGGGTCCTTGACCGTCGTCGACGCCTCACCCGGAGTGTCGGCGCCGAGGACCTCGCCGGAACGGCCTGACCCTGACTGGTCACCCGATCCGGAGTCGGCTGACGATGGGTCAGCGGGGCGGGTGGGCGCCGTGGTCGCCGTGGCCTCGGCGGGCTCGTCGGTCTGCACGGGGTCGTTCTCGGTGGACGGCTTCGGTTGGCTCTCGCTCATGACCCTGACCCTAGGTCGAGCCACCGACAGGGGCGACACGGGGCCTCAGTGGTGGCGCTCGGGCTCCGTGCCGACCGGTCCGTCCCCGGCGTCCCCGGCGTCACCGTGGTCAGCACGGGCCGCGCCCGTGTCCAGGTCCGGGTCCGCGCTCACGTCCGGGTTCTCGTCCAGATCCTCGTCGCCGTCGACGTCGGGTCGGCGCCGCAGCACCTGCACCAGCCGCAGCCCCACGGCTGCGGCCACGGCGACGAACGCCAGCCAGAGGCCGACCTGCCGGGGTCCAGCGTCCGGGTCGTCCTCGAGCACCACCGGACCGACGGCCTCGGGCGGAGCGGCCGTCGGGGGCGCATCGTGCCCTGGCATCGTGGGACCCGGTCGCTGCGGGTCGAGCGTCATGGTCAGCGCGTCGTAGGGCGCGATGATGCCCCATCCGATGGCCGCGTCCTTCACGTCGGCTCGGGGCCGCTGGGCCGAGGCCTCGATCCGGTACTTCCAGAGGGCCGGCCCCTCGTCCGGGTAGCGCTCGGCGAGCAGCGCGGCCGTGGCCGAGACGAGGGGGGTCGCGAAGCTCGTCGCCGGGGCACCGGTCAGCAGGCAGTCACCGACGTGCCCGAGGGCGGTGTTGAGCCCCTGGCCGACGGCGGCGACGGTGATGTGGTTGCCCTGGATGTTCGCGGTCGTGTCGACGCCCCGCCCGGAGGTTACCGAGGTGACCGACACCACCCCGGGAAAGGCGGCCGGGTAGCGAGCGCCGTCCTTCGCGTCCGGCGCCGACTCCCGGTCCCCCGCGCTGGCGACGACGAGCGCGCCCTTGCCCGTGGCGTACGACACGGCATCGGCGAGCCCGGGGTCCGGACTGTCGACGCTGAGCGACACGTTGATGACCTTGGCGCCGAGGTCGGCGCCGGCCCGGATGCCGTCGGCGAGGCGCTGCACGGTCGGCGTGACGGCGGCGAGCCGCTCGTCGGGCGTTGGGCCGGCGGTAGCCACGCCGAAGACCTGGATCGGCACCAGGGTCGCGCCGTAGGCCAGCCCGATCTGCCCGGACCCGTCGACGGATCGGCCCCCGACCAGGCTGGCGACGGCGGTGCCGTGTCCGGACAGGTCGTTGTGTCCCGCGGGGTCGGGCGCCCAGCCGTCGATGGCCGGTAGCAGCGTGCGCCCAGGAGCCACGGCCGTCCTGTCGGGGAGGTGCGCGTTGCCGATGTCGATGCCCGAGTCGACGATGGCGACGCTGACCCCCCGCCCGGTGGCGATCTTCCAGACCGCGCTCGCGCCCATCTGGTTGAGGGCGGGCGAGCGCTGGGCGACGTAGACGGGGGCGGCGCGGGTCTCGGTGCAGGCGGAGTCTGCTGCGGCAGCAGGAGCGACCGGAACAGCCACCAGCCCGACCAACGTCAGGACGCCGGTCAGTCCGGTCAGCACGGCGGCCGACGGCGCAGCAGCCGACCGACCGCGCCGCACCGACCGGGGAAGGCTCACGAGGAGCTGTCGATCTTGGGCGCCCCGACCGCCGACTCGCTCAGCGCGGGGCCCGCGGGCAGCTGGGACACCCAGGCGGGTGGCACGAAACGCGGCGTGACTCCCCGATAGCCCAGCCTCGCCAAGGTCTCGGCTGACGGATCGGTCACTGTGAACGACTCACCGGACTGGTCGACCACCGACACGGGGCCACTCGTGGCCGTCGAGCTGGCCCGCACCAGCGCTCCACGGCCCGGCTGGACGACGACCGTCTGCCGCACGGGCAGCTTGACCCAGGGCGAGTCGCTCGGCTGGAGGGCCAGGTGGGTCGTCGCGGCCTTGCCGTCGGCGGTCTCGAGTACCGCGCAGGGGTTGCCGCTGGCCGGCTTCGGTATGCCCGTAGGCCAGTCGGTCGGGACGAACCCCTTGGTGTCGCTCGCCTGGACCTTGGCCAGGTCGTCGTTGGAGACGGCCACCGGCTTGCCCAGGGCCGAAGGCGCGACGGCCTGGTAGACCGCGGCAGCGAAGGGGGTCAAGGGGATCGTCCCGTTGGCGACCATCACCGACATGGCGCTGCTCTGGTCCTTGTTGACGATGAGCTGGCCGGCAGACATGAGCTTGTTACCGAGGGTGAACGGCCCGGTCAGCGGCTTACCCACCTGGCTGGCGCCGCCCTTGAAGGTGAACGAGTCGAAGGCCACGTCGGTCCCGGGGTTGAACAGGTCTACCCAGGCGCCGGCCACCTTCTGGGGGTTGTCGAGCTGCCCGAGGTACTGCTTGACCGGGTCGTAGGTCGCCCCGTCGATGAGGTAGCGCCGACCGGCGGTGAGCAGGTAGCGGACCTCCTTGTCCGAGCTGGTGACCCGGGCGGTGAGGCCGCTGGAGTCGGCGTACGCGGGGGGGTCCTGGCTGGTGAGCGTGAGGGCGGTCTTGGTGCCGTCGAAGCAGGAGACCCACCCCGACTGGAGAAGAGCGTCGGGCGGCGGCAGGTCGTCGGGGGCGCCGAGGATGCCCAGCGTGGAACCGTGGGGGGTCGCCGCGATCTTTTCGTCATCAACGACCAGCACCTGAAAGCCCTTGTCCGACGGAAGGATCAGCCGAGCCGACGTGGCGTTGAGCACGGGGTGGAGGGTGCCTTTGATGCTGACGAAGCGCGCGGCTGAGCTCTTGCCCAGCACGACATAGCCGTTCTCCCAGCCATTGGGCAGCGGCGTCGCGAACAGGCCGGCGATGGCCGCACCGCCGACCAGGAGGCCGCCCAGGGCGAGGCCCGCGACGACCGGCCTGGACCGGGAGACGCTCTCCACCTCGTGGCCGCCGGGTGCACCGCTGAGGAAGGCCGATACGAGGCGGCGCCGGTTGTAGGCGTGCGCCTCGACGAGGTCGCGCTTGCTGGCCATCGGTCAGCTCTTGATGGAGGCGATGAGGCCGAGGGCGATGACGAGCAGCGGCACGAGGGCGAACAGGCCGAGCCCCTCGCACACGTCGAGCACGCGACCCCGCCGCACCGTCGCCTTCTCGGGTACTGCGAGGCTGACGAGAACCGCCGCGGCCGCGACGCCGACGACGGGACCGATGACGACACCCCACCCGGGGTGCTGCACCAGTGCGGTGACCGTGCCGGCGACGATCCCGAGCGCGCCACCGATGAGCCCGACGACGACATCCCGGGCCAGGAGGAACTGGCGGGTGCGCATCATCTGGACGACCCCGGCCGCCCACACGATAGCGAGCCCCGCCCAGCCCAGCTGGACCACGGCCGGAGCGCCGATGATGACGACGAGCGCCACGCTCAGGGACATCCCGAGGACGAGGTCGTGGGCGAGGTCGATGCCGCGCGCCACCCGGTCGGGGTCGATGGGAGCGGGATCGCCGAGGATGTCCGACTCGCTCTGCATCGGCAGGACCATGGCGCGCGCCGAGCTGAGCGCCAACCAGGGGATGAGGCTGCCCAGGATGACGGCGACGACCACGACGATGGCCACGACCCGGTTGGGGTCCAAACCGCTGCCCAGCAGGATCCCGCCGACCGCGGCCGCGGCCACCCCGAGCACGACCGACGGGAGGAAGGCCCAGGCGTGCGGCGGGAGCAGGGCCATGCTGAGCAGGCCGACCACGACCAGGACAACCCCGGCGATGAGCAGGGGCATCCGACGGACATCACCGGTGCCGGCGCTGAGCCCGGCGACCACGGCATACAGGGCAGCGGCGACGAGCACGACAGCCGCGGCCGCAGTGTCGACCCGCACCCGGGCGAACACCGCGCCGGCGAGCAGCAGCACGACGGCTGCCACCCCGGCGACGATGGTGACGACGAACCCGCCTTGCCGCTGCAGCAGAAGCGCGCTGGCGCCGAGCGCGAGCAGGAGCGCCGAGATGCCGAGCGTGGTGGTGCGGGTGTTCTGCGCCGTCCAGCCGGCGCCGAGTCCCTCGACGGCGTCGGCGACCGCCTCGACGACGTCGTCGTAGACCTTCTTGTCCTCGGCCTCGGCGCCGGTGACGAGGGTGAGCACGGTGCCGTCGTGGACGCCCTGCGCGAGGAAGCTGGCGTCGAGGTCGAGCGCGCGACCGTCGGCGCCGACCAGGGCATACCCGCCGTATGCCTCGTAGGCGTCGAGCGAGCCCGCGAGCGAGGCCACCTCGGGCAGGATCTCGGCCAGCGGCAGACGCGACGGCAGGACGAGGTCCATCGTCCGGTCCCCAGCGGACACGGTCAGCCGCACGAGGTCGGCGGGCTGCGTGCTGGTGCTCACCTGTGCTGCTCTCCTGCCCCCGTGGCCGTTCGTGGTCCGTTGCTGGTGCGCTGCGCCGGCACCAGGTGCGGCCGCGCCTCATGTGCTCGCTCGGGTCCGCCGTCTCCGCCAGGCCGGCCCGCCCGGGGCCCCGAGGCCAGGGCGGACTCTAGCCGCCTCAGCGGATCACGCCGTCGGTCGTCTGTCCGTCGTCGAGCCACTGGTCCTCGACTACCAGGCTGAGGTCGTCGACGTTCCGGCGGCCCCTGTCCTTGCCCCGCGAGGTCCCCGTGGCCGCAGCCGATGACCCGGCGCGCGAAGCGGAACCGCCACGCCCGGCCACACTCTTGCCGGTCCCGCTCCTGCCCGCTCCCGTCGTGCCGGTCCCGCTCCTGCCGGCTCCCGTCGTGCCGGTTCCGCCCGTGCCGGCTCCCGTCGTGCCGGTCCCGCTCCTGCCGGCTCCCGTCGTGCCCGCACCGTTGCGCCCCGTCGCACCGGCGGCGGCCGAGCCCCTCGTCGCACCGGTCACCTTTCCGGTCGTCCCGCCGGCGGCGGACCGTGAGCCGGTCCCTCTAGTCGTCGAACTCCCACCGGGCACGGCCGCTCCTCGCGCTCCGGTCCGTCCACCGGCGGCCCCGGACCGGGCGCCCCCGTCCCCGGCTTCGACGGCACCCGCCCCGCGGGACGCCCGAGCCGAGACGCTCCCGGCC
>JALZBI010000472.1 GCA_030947565.1 Actinomycetota bacterium | reverse complement strand
CGGCGCCGGGGGCCGCGGCCGCCGGCTGCGCCGTCTGGACGACCTGGGCGGCGATCGCCTCGGCGCGTGACCCCGGGACGGCCCCGCCGACGGTGGCGGTCGGTGCGTCGCTGACGCCGGCGATCGTGGCGCACCCCGAGAGGGTGGCCGTGAGGGCGACCGCGCCGAGGGCGGCGGTGAGCCGGGCGGTATGCGTGGTCATCGGGCGCGCTCCGGGCGCTCGGTCTGAGGACGGACCGGGGGCCTGGCCCCGGCGGGTGCCAGGCCACGGTCACCCGGCGGTTCGGCGTCGTCGGCGTCGTCGGGGTGCCGGTGCTGCCACAGCCAGCCCCCCGCGAAGGCCAGGAGGACGAGCCCGACGACCAGGGCACCCAGAGCCTCCAGGAACCACGCCGTCCGCGAGTAGCTCACCGACAGGTCCACCGGGCCCCCCTTGGTGGGGTAGACGAGCACGGCCTGCGGCGCCTGGTCCTGCGACAGCGTGACCGTGTCGGTGCCCGTCGTGCGCCAGACGTGGTAGCCGCTCGGGTCCTCCAGCTGGCCCGTGCCCAGCTGCTCCAGCTGGAGGGTCCGGGCGGGGAAGGCGGCCGAGACGACGATCTCGTGCTTGGCCGGCCCGACGGCGTCGGTCGCATCGTTGGGGGTGGCGGCGCCGAGGAACACCGGCCCTGACGCCGCATGGGCGGTCACGGTGACCGGGACGACCACGCGGTTGAGCGTGGTGGGGCCGACCAACGTCGCCTGGTTGCCGGTGGCGGTGAACGTCACGGTGCCCTTGGGTCCCAGCATGATGGCGAACGAGGCGCCGACGATCGTCAGCACGAGTCCCAGCACAGCCAGCAGGGCGACCACGAGACGACGTGCGAGGGCCACGAGGAGGTCCTGTTCGTTCGGTGACCCGCGCGTCGGCGCGGCGTCGTGGGGCGATGCGGGTCAGGTGGGGCGGTCGCTGCCCGCCCCGGTCGCCTCCCACCATGGCATACCAGGCCGGAGCGCGACCAATCCGGCACCCGTCGGTCGGTGAGCGGTCAGAAGCGGGCGGGCTCCCGGTAGACGCCCCACTCGGCCCGCAGCGTGTCGCAGATCTCGCCCAGCGTGGCCTCCGCCCGCACGGCGTCGAGCATCGCCGGCACCATGTTGGCGTCGGTCCGCGACACCTCGAGCAGGTGGGCGAGGGTCGCCTCGACCCTCTGCGGGTCACGGTGCGCCTTGCGCTCGCAGAGCGCCCGCACCTGCTCGCGCTCCACCTCGTGGCTGACCCGCATGATCTCGAGGTCGTGGCTCACCGACTCGGTATGCCGGTTGACGCCGACGACCTTCTTGTCACCCTTCTCGAGCGCCAGCTGGTACTGGAACGCCGCGTCGGCGATCTCGCCCATGAACCAGCCGTCCTCGATGCCCCGCAGGATGCCTGAGGTCATCGGCCCGACCTCGTGCTCGACCTGACCGTCGCGGTTCGCGGAGCGACCCACCTCGCCCATGGTGCGGATCGTCGCGAAGATGGCCTCAGCCTCGGCCTCGATGGCGTCGGTGAGGGCCTCGACGTACCACGACCCGCCGAGCGGGTCGGCGACGTTGACGACGCCGGTCTCCTCCATGAGCACCTGCTGGGTGCGCAGGGCGATTTCGGCCGCCTGCTCACTCGGCAGCGCCAGCGTCTCGTCGAGGGCGTTGGTGTGCAACGAGTTCGTCCCACCGAGGACAGCGGCGAGCGCTTCGACGGCGGTGCGGACGACGTTGTTGTAGGGCTGCTGAGCGGTCAGCGAGACCCCGGCGGTCTGGGTGTGGAACCGCAGCCATTGGGCCTTGTCGGTCGTGGCGCCGTAGACGTCGCGCAGCCACCGCGCCCAGATGCGCCGAGCTGCCCGGAACTTGGCGATCTCCTCGAAGAAGTCCACGTGCGCGTCGAAGAAGAACGACAGGCCGGGCGCGAAGACGTCGACGTCCATCCCCCGCGAGAGGCCGAGCTCGACGTAGGCGAAGCCGTCGGCCAGGGTGTAGGCCAGCTCCTGCGCGGCCGTGGACCCGGCCTCGCGGATGTGGTAGCCGGAGACGGACAACGGCTTGTAGTCGGGGATGGTCTCGGCGCAGTACTCCATGAGGTCGCCGATGAGCCGCAGATGCGGTTCGGGGGCGAACAGCCACTCCTTCTGGGCGATGTACTCCTTGAAGATGTCGGTCTGCAACGTGCCGTTGAGCACCCCGAGGTCGATGCCTTGGCGCTCGGCGGCCACGAGGTACATACAGAAGACGGGCACCGCCGGGCCGGAGATGGTCATCGACGTGGTCACGTCCCCCAGGGGGATGTCGGAGAACAACGT
>JALZBI010000471.1 GCA_030947565.1 Actinomycetota bacterium | reverse complement strand
GGTGGCGCCGAGCTCGGCACGTCCACCGTCACCGCGTCACTGGTCCACGACAGCCGCTCCGGCTCGTCGATCCACGACACCGGGAAGTCCTCGCGGAACCGTGTCGTCGCCGTCACCGCATAGCTGATCCGCCGGTACTTGGTGTCGCCGAACTGGTGCGATGTCGGCTCCGGGAGCCCCAGCTCCCGGGCCATCCCCGAGTCGAACGTCAGCTCTTTGCCGTCTCGCAGCCGGTAGGCCGCCGGCCGGCCCTCCGCGACCAGCGCCGAGGCGTCCATCGGTAGGCTGAAAACCGTTGTGCGCGCAGACAGCTCGCGGGGACCCTCCTCCCGCGGGTCGTCGACGGGCTCACTCCAGGTCGCGTCGAGGTCGACCTTCTCCGTCGACCGGCCGTCGATGTATACGGTGCCGTTCACGTCTGCGTAGGTCTGCTCCCCTGATCGGCGCACCGCACACTCACCCCACTGCGGCACCTCCAGCGGATGCTGCACCGCGTGCACCAGCTCGAGGTCGTGCCACGGCGTCGTCAGCCAGCAGCGGTTGTCCTTCATCGCGCCGATCACCCGGTCCAGCTCGACGCCGCCCAGCTCCTGCTCGCACCAACGGACCATGCCCATCAGGTCGAGCTGCGAGAGCCGGGACACCATCCGCACCTGCGCCGTGCCCGCCTGCGGCAGTCGGACCGTGAGCCGCCGCGCTGCGGCGTCCCACTCCGGCGGCCCATCGCCGCCGCCCAGCTCCAGCCGCAGCGGTCTGGCCTGCCACCAGGCCGACTCGGGGGACACCCCGTCGGCGGCGTCGAACGGCAGGGTGTACCCCTCCCCGGACGCCACGCCCGGAAGCCCCCAGAAGGTCACCCCGGTCGCCAGCGGGTCGGGGAGGTACGGCAGATCGAGCTGGTCGACGTGGTGCGCGACGTAGCGGCCGCCGGGTTCGCCGTCGGCCTGCAGGAGGTCGACGACGACCGCCCCGGGCGCAGCGGCGTCGTCGAAGCTGCCCTTCTCGCGACGAGCCACCGCATACGCACCAGCGATGGCCGCGACCTGCTCCGCCGTGGGTGGTGCGCCGTCGGAGCCGATGGCCAGGTCGAAGAGGCCGTGCTTCTCGGCCAGGTCGAAGCTCGCCTTGGGCGGCGCGAGGTGCCGCACGTCCTCCGGCGCACACCCCACGTGGTCGGGGAACTCGACGTTGAACGCCGCTGCGTAGAGACCCGGGTCCGAGCCCCGGTCGCTGCGGATCACCAGCCGGTGCAACGAGGCGCCCTCGCCGTATGCCGCGTAGGGCACCGCGGTGGGCGCACCGACCGGCTCGAAGCGCAGGTACGCATCAGCGGCGACGTCGCCGGGGACGCCGCCCGCCAGCAGCGTGTCGGCCTCGGCCTTGGTCAGCCCTCCCCCGACCAGGTCGACCTCGCGCAGGCGCAGGCGGTATGACCGGCCGAACCTCAAACGGGGCAACGTGCCCGGGACCACGGCCGAGTCCAGGGTCAGTCCCATCGCGGTGGCCGGGTCGTTGGGCACCGCCGCCGGCAGCGTCTCCGGCCGGTCCGGGTCGGGGGCGTCCGGGTGGCGGGAGAGCGGGAGACCGGCCCGTGGCGCGGACAGGCTCCACCCGTCCCATGACACCAGCGCCTCGTGGACGTAGAGCTCGCCGTGAGCATCCGGCGCCTGACCTGGCGGGGTCAGCCGCTCGGCGAGACTGACCTGGACCATCCCCTCCCCTGGAGCGGACAGGACCCCACCGAGCTGCCCTCCCGCATACCGGCTGGCCGTCGCCGTCAGGACACGCTCATGCAGGGAGCGCCAGACCCCGGTCGACTCGTCGCGCACGTCGAGCCGGTAGCCACGGACCAGGTCCTCGGCGAACAGGGTCGCCGGGCCGGCCTCGATCGCGTCGTTGACCGCGCTGCTGCGGCTGAACTCGGCCTGGAGCGCGTCCGCCCGCCCCGACTGGACCAGCGACAGGCCCGCGGTCCGCAGGGCGGTGAGCCCGGAGGTGTCCGGCTGGTGCAGGGCCGCACCGCCGGGAGCGGGCGGCGGCGTGGTCGCCGTGGTCGCCGTCGCCACCGTCTTGAGGGCGCCTCCGTCGACGTCGACCTGGTTGACCGAGAACCCGCCGAGGGGGACAAGACCTTCGGACACGGCCGCGTCAGGCGTCTCCCTGGCGGCGACGAACCGCCCACCCCCAGCGCTGTATGCCGTGTGGTGGGCGACGTTCTCACGCACCACCCCGTCGGCCGGCTGGCCCGCCGGCGCCGCGAACGCCGGTGTGACGGTGAGGAAGCCGGTTGGGGTGACCAGGGCGTCAGCGGGCACGGCCAGGT
>JALZBI010000013.1 GCA_030947565.1 Actinomycetota bacterium | reverse complement strand
CAGTACCTGGGCCGCCACGGCAAGCCGGTCACGGAGGGTCTGCCCGGTGGGACCGGCCTGCTGTCCGTGAGCGGCGTGCTGTCCCGGGTGGGAAGGCGGGCCTGAATGGTGCTGACCGGTCATCGGCTCAGAAGTCGACCGGCACGTCGGCGACGGCCGGCTTGTCGACCTGCGGTCCGACGCCGAGCTTCTCCTTGATCTTCTTCTCGATCTCGTCGGCGAGGTCTGGGTTGTCGCGCAGGAAGGTGCGGGCGTTCTCCTTGCCCTGCCCGAGCTGGTCGCCCTCGTAGGTGTACCAAGCGCCGGCCTTGCGGACGAACCCCTGTTCCACGCCCATGTCGATGAGACCGCCCTCACGTGAGATGCCCTGGCCGTAGATGATGTCGAACTCGGCCTGCTTGAACGGCGGCGAGACCTTGTTCTTGACCACCTTGACGCGGGTCCGGTTGCCGACCGCGTCAGACCCGTCCTTGAGCGTCTCGATGCGCCGCACGTCGAGCCGGACCGAGGCGTAGAACTTCAACGCCTTACCGCCCGAGGTCGTCTCGGGGCTGTTGTGGACCATCACCCCGTCGACGAAGTAGTTGTGCGTGCCCGACTCGCCGCCAACCTCGATGTCGAAGCGACGCATCGACCTGGTCCGCGGCTTGACGTGGACGTCAAGAACCTTCGCGGGCACAAGCACCTGACGTGGCTCGGTGACGTCGGGCGACACCGCGAACTGTCCCCGCAGACGGGGCAACAGCTTGCCGTCCATCGACGGGTGGACGTAGGGGGCGACAAGCTCGAGGAACGCTCGACTCCCCTCGGTCGTCATCGTCAGGTAGGCCTGCTGGCGGGCACCGCGCGGGTGGAGCCGGGACTCGACGCCGTGAACGTCGCGCAGGTACTCCTCGAGCCGCACCTGGCTGGCCGGGCTCATCGCCTCGACGCAGAACTCGACGCGTCCGCCCTCGCCCACGGTGCGGGCCTGGAGCCCCGTGGACCGCTCGGAGAACGACCCGTCGTCCATGAACCACACGGCGAGGGCCAGCGGGCTCAAGGCCTTGAGGTAGTCGTCCGTGAGGTGCTTCTTGCCGTCACCCCAGTAGATGACCTCCCTCAGCTCACCCAGCTCCGGTAGGGCGGTCAGGCCGACGAACGCCGCGCCCTTGGCGTTGGTCGACCGCGTCTGCCCGACGTTGCCGAAGAGGGACGCCTTCCAGTCGAGGTAGTCGACCTGCTTGGCTCCGTGGCCCATCCGGAAGCGGACGCCGTGGCGACCACGGGTGTTGGGGGCCAGATGGGCCTTACCCATGAGGCCGCCCAGCACCACCTGCCACTGCTGGCCGCTGAGACGCGCCGTCTCGTTGGCCATGACCCGGTCACCCGGGATGAGCTCGCCAGCCTCGCGCCATCCGCCCGGGGTGCGGACGAGGTGGTTCGCGGTCGCCGCGAACTGCGAGCGGCCGTTGCCCCCGGACTTCTCGACGGTGACCTGAAGGAACTGGGCCGCCGGGCCGTTGTCGAACCAGTTCGTGATCGGACGCGCCACGATGCGGTCGGTCGCTGGGTCGTAGGTGCGCACCTCCACCCTGCGCTTCTCGTTGACGAGCTTTCCGATCTTCTCCTGCGTCCCGTCGGCCAGCGTCACCTGCGTGCTGTAGGAGAAGCAGCCGAACATGACTCCGATCTTCTCCCGGAGCTGGTTGATGAAGATCATCGTCGTGCCGGTGTTGTTGAGGGCGCCGGTGAGCTTGCGCAGCGCCTGGGACATGAGCCGGGCCTGGAGGCCGACGTGGCTGTCACCCATCTCGCCCTCGATCTCGGCGCGCGGCACGAGCGCGGCCACCGAGTCGATGACGATGATGTCGATGGCGCCGGACCGGATGAGCATGTCGGCGATCTCGAGGGCCTGCTCCCCCGTGTCGGGCTGGGACACGAGCAGTCCGTCGGTGTCGACGCCGAGCGCCTTCGCATACTCGGGGTCGAGGGCGTGCTCCGCGTCGATGAAGGCGGCGATGCCGCCGGCCTTCTGCGCGTTGGCCACCGCGTGCAGGGCGACCGTCGTCTTGCCGGAGGACTCCGGGCCGTAGATCTCGACAACGCGGCCCCGAGGGAGGCCGCCGATGCCGAGAGCCACGTCGAGCGCGATGGACCCTGTGGGGATCACCGCGATGGGCGGCCGGACGTCATCACCCAGGCGCATGACCGCGCCCTTGCCGTGCTGCTTCTCGATCTGGCCGAGAACGGTTGCGATCGCCTTCTCGCGATCCGGCGCACCTGCCGCCATGTCACCCACCTTGCTTTCGTGTCGAAGTCTGCCGTCCACCTGCGACCCGTACCCCACCCGCCTGTGTTGCCGTGCTGCCGGTCGGTCGTGTTCGTCGGGTCAGACGTTAGGAGCAACCACCGACATCCGACAGGCGGTCAGCAAGCCTTGTGGATCGTGGGACGACGCAGTCACTCCGTGTGGACAACCTACCGAACACCTGTTCGACATCGGCGGACGACACGCGAGGGAGGCGGCGCCGGTTGAGCCGACCGTCTCAGGCACGCGTCACCCGGGCGCGCAGGTCTGCAGGAGTGCGTGGATAGTGTCGAACGACAGGTGTCCCACCACGAGGAGTCCCCATGATCCAGCTGCCTCAGCTGCCCCAGAACCTCACGCGCCGCCAGACCCTGGCGCTCTTCACCGGCGCTGGGGCCGCCCTCGGCCTGGGCGCCTGCTCCAGTGGCGGCGACGCGTCGTCGAAGATCGGGGGCGGGGCGACGGCAGCCGCCAGCTCCGACGCCTACGAAGCCATCATCACCAGCGCCCCCAAGGCCGACGCGGCGACGATCAGCGGCAACGCCTGGGCCAAGGCGATCAAGGACAGGGGCACCCTCAAGTGGGGCGGCACCGACTCCGGCCCGCTCTTCAGCCTGCTCGACCCGACGACGGGCAAGACCCAGGGCTTCGACGCCGGCATGGTGCAGATGCTCGCGCAGTACATCATCGGCGACTCCACGAAGTGGGCGCTCACCCAGGCCACCGTCGACACCCGCGAGACGCTGATCCAGAACAACAGCGTGGACGTCGTCGTCGCGACCTACTCGATCACCGCCAAGCGCGCCGAGAAGGTCGCCTTCGCCGGCCCCTACTACGCATCCGGCACGGCGATCATGGTCAACGCCTCCAATACCGACATCACGAGCGTCGACAACCTGACCGGCAAGAAGGTCATCACCGAGTCGAACTCCACCGCGATCACCGCGCTGAAGGCGAAGCAGCCAAGCATCGAGCCGATCCTCTTCACCGAGAACGCCCAGTGCGTCGCCGCCCTCAAGCAGGGCCGCGGCGACGCCTATGTCCTCGACCAGTCGATCCTGCTCTCTACCGCGCTCAAGGACAGCAGCGTCAAGGTGGTCGGCGAGCCGTTCTCAGCCGACAACTACGGCATCGGATGCACAAAGAGCTCCCCTGACGCCAAGGCGTTCATCAACGCGTGGCTCAAGACCATCGAGGACGCCGGTCTGTGGCAGAAGCTCTGGGCGCAGACCGTCGGCACCGTGCTGAAGTCGGCTAACGCCAAGCCGCCGGCGATCGCGGCCTGACCGTCTCCGGCAACGCCATCCCGCATCCGCGACCCACCCCACCTCTCGCGTGGACATCTTCCTCGACCACCTCGGCGAGTTCGGTCACTCGCTGCTGTTCACCCTGCTGCTCACGGCCATCGGCTTCACCGGCTCGCTCATCCTCGGCGTCGTGACCGCCGTGATGCGGGTCAGCCCCGTCACCCCGCTGCGGGCAGTGGGAGCGGCCTACGTCGAGATCTTCCGCAACATGCCCCTGCTCTCCCTGCTCATCGTCGTCGTCTTCGGCCTTCCCGACGTCGGGGTGCGGCTTTCGCTCTTCAGCTCGGCGGTCATCTGTCTGATGCTCATTGGCGGCGCGTTCACCTGTGAGGCGCTGCGGTCGGGGATCAACGCCGTGCCCGAGGGGAACGCCGAAGCGGCGCGGTCCATCGGCCTGACCTTCACCCAGTCGATCCGCTTCGTCGTCCTGCCCCAGGCGCTCCGCTCGATGATCCAGCCGCTGGTCAACATCTTCATCGGCCAGCTGCTCGGCTCCTCACTCGCCGCCGCGGTCAACGTCGACGAGCTGACCTACCGGGTGCAGTACCTCAACCTCCAGTACGCCGGAGGGCTCACCCTGTTCGGCATCGCCGCGGTCATCTACATCGTCATCGCCCTGCTCAGCGGCGGGGTCGGCGCCCGGCTCGAGAAGCGCCTGGCGGTGCACCGGTGAGCGCCATCCGCGTCCTCTTCGACGAGCCAGGACCCAAGGCGCGAGCCCGGATCCGTCTCACCACCGTCGCCACCGTGGTGGTCCTGCTGAGCATCCTCGCCCTGGTGCTCGTGCAGTTCGGCTCACACGGCCAGCTCGAGCCGGCCAAGTGGACCCAGTTCACCGAGACGCCGATCCTGCGCTACATCGCCGGTGGTCTCGTCAGCACCCTCCAAGCCGCCGCGGTCGCCGCCGTCTTCAGCATCCCGTTGGGGGCGCTCTTCTCGGTCCTGCGCCTCAGCCGCACCACTTCGGTGCGGTGGCTGTCGACGGCATACATCGAGATCTTCCGCTCGACGCCCCTGCTGCTGCTCGTCTACCTGTTCGTCGGGGGGCTGCCCGCCGTGGGGGTCAACGTGCCGATCTTCTGGAAGCTCGTCATCCCGATGATCCTCGTCAACGTCGCCGTGCTCGCCGAGATCTTCCGGGCCGGCGTCGCGTCGCTGCCCAAGGGACAGTCGGAGGCCGGGCTCAGCATCGGCCTCACCTACAGCCAGAACCTGCGCAGCATCGTGTTCCCCCAAGCGATCCGGCTCGTCATCCCGGCCCTGGTGACCCAGATCGTGGCCCTGCTGAAGGACACCACCCTCGGGTATGCCGCCAGCTATCCCGAGCTGATGAAGACGGCCACGAACCTCACCGCCTTCACCGGCTACCTCATCCAGACCTACCTCGTCATCGCGCTGGTCTACGTCGTCCTCAACTTCTTGCTGTCCAAGCTGGCGGAGTATCTCGAGCGGCGGATCAACGGTGGCGCTCGGACATCACGCGCCGTCGCCCAGGTGACGGTGCCGGCGGAGTGACACGGCGGCTCACCCTGGTCGGTCGCAACCCGGTCAGGAGAGCAGGAGCCGCTCGAGGCGGCGGGCCGTACCAGCGAGCCCGAGCAGGCCGAGGACGACGAAGTAGAGCACTGACCACAGCAGCCCAGGCCCAGTCTCGTCCAGCATGAGACTCCGCTCGAGGACCACGCCCTGGTAGAGCGGGGTGACCTGGACCAGCCACCGGATCGCCTCGGGGTAGGTGGCCAGCGGGAAGAACGTCGCCGAGAAGAGGAACATCGGCAGGATCGCGAGGGTGACGTAGTCGAAGTCGACCCAGGAGCGCATGAACGTCGTGAGGAACATGCCCACGGCGGAGAAGGCGAAGGCGATGAGCGTGGCGGCCGGCAGCGCGAGCAGCGCCCACCACGTCGACACGGCGCCGGCCAGCCAGGCCACGAGCAGGAAGGCGGCGGAGTAGAACGTGCCCCGCAGGAGGGACCACGCCATCTCACCGATCGCGATGTCCCGCGGGCCCATTCGGGTAGCGAGCACGGCGTCGTAGAGCCGGCTGTACTTGAGCTTGAAGAACATGTTGAACGTGGCGTCGAAGATCGCCCCGTTCATCGCCGACGAGGCGAGCAACGCTGGGGCGACGAAGGCGGCATACGGCACCGTCGTCCCGCCGTCGGTGGTGACGGTGCGGATGAGGGCGCCGAGCCCGATGCCGAGCGAGAACAGGTAGAAGACCGGCTCGGCGAAGCCGGTGACGATCGTCAGCCAGCCGTGCTTGAAGGCGGTGCCGTTGCGCTCCACGAGCATCCGGGCGAGCCCCGCGCCGGCGGGGATCGGCACCGAGCGCGAGATGCGGCTGAGCACGGGGCTGCTCATGTCACCAGCCGCTTCCGCAGGCTGCGCAGGGCGAGCCACCAGCCGAGCGCGGCGAAGCCGGCCAGCGCCAGGAGATGGCTGAGAACGCCGACGAGGGAGCCGGTGCCCAGCGCGAGGGCGCGTTCGGCCTCGACGCCGTGCCAGAGCGGGGTGACCCAGGCCACGGGCTGGAGCCAGGTGGGCAGCTGGCCGACGGGGAAGAACGTGCCGGAGAAGAGCATCAGCGGGGTCTGGCCCAGCCGGAACAGCACGTTGAACCCGCCCTCGTCCTCCAGCCGGGCGGTGAAGGCGGTGACGGGCGTCGTGAAGGCGAGGCCGACCAGGACCGCGACCGGCAGACACCAGAGCGCCCGCCACGACTGGAACCCGCCGAGCGCTCCGGCGACGACCAGGAACAGCGACGAGGCGAGCATCACCTGGGTGAGCACGTAGGCGCAGTGCGCCTTGAGGATGTCGAGCACCTCGGCCGGGGTGGCCAGCATCGCGTTGTAGCCGCCGAAGAACGTGATCGCGCCGAGCACCGGCCAGGACGACTCGCCCATCGCTGTCGTCATGGCGGTGACGCCGAGGATGGCCGGGACCACGAAGAGCAGGTAGGGCACCGCTCGACCGTCGACGTCGATACCGCCGGCCGAGCGGTTGACGAGGCTGCCGAGCCCGACACCCATGGACAGCAGGAGGAACAGCGGTGCGAGGACCTTCGTCGTCAGGCTGCCGCGCCAGGTGCGGCGGTAGACGCGCAGGTGGTACTCGTAGATGAGCCGCCAGGGCGCGGCCGGAGGGCGGTGAGCAGCCGGCGCCTCCGAGGCGCGGTCGAGGGCGGGCTTCGTCATCGGCTCATCGGCTCAGTCGACGAGCGTGCGGCCGGTGAGGTGGAGGAAGACGTCCTCCAGCGTGGACCGGCGCACGAGCGCGGACAGCGGGTGGAGCCCGCGCGCGCTCACCGCGGCGAGCGCGGCGTCGCCGTCAGCGGCGTAGACCAGGACACGGTCGGGCAGCACCTCGAGGCGCTCGCCGATCCCGTCGAGCCGCCGCGCCGTCTCGTCGACCGGCTCGGGCTCGGCCGCGATGTCGAAGCGCAGCTCGAGCACCTCGCGGGTCGAGTGCCTCTCGATGAGCTGGCGGGGTGAGCCCTCGGCGACGATGCGGCCGTGGTCCATGACGACGAGCCGGTCGCACAGCTGCTCGGCCTCGTCCATGTAGTGCGTCGTGAGGATGAGCGTCACGCCCTGGCGCTTGAGGCGGAACAGCCGGTCCCAGAGGATGTGCCTGGCCTGCGGGTCGAGCCCGGTGGTGGGTTCGTCGAGGAGCAGGATGCGCGGCTCGTTGATGAGCGACCGGGCGATGGTGAGCCGCCGCTTCATCCCGCCGGACAGCGGCTCGACACGGTCACCGGCCCGGTCCGAGAGCTGGGCGAACTCGAGCAGCAGGGTGGCGCGCCGCTTGACCTCGGCCCGGGACAGGCCGAAGAAGCGGCCGTAGGTCCAGAGGTTCTCCTCGACGGTGAGCTCCTCGTCGAGAGTGTCCTTCTGGGGCACCACGCCGAGTCGGGCGCGGATCTCCGGGCCGTCCGTGCGCGGGTCGAGCCCGAAGATGCTCAGCTCGCCCGACGTGGCCGGCGAGACGCACCCGACCATCTTCATCGTCGAGGACTTCCCGGCGCCGTTGGGGCCGAGGAACCCGAACGCCTCGCCGCGACGGACCTCAAGGTCGATACCGTCGACCGCGGCGATCTCGCCGAAGGTCTTGGTCAGGCCCTTGGCCCTGAGCAGCACGCCGTCGGCCGGGTCGGTCTGTGCGTCGGGCCGGCGCAGGTCCAGCCGGGTCGCGTCGCTCATGGGGCCCACGCTAACCGCGCCCGCCCACGGGGCCTCACCGCTTTCTGCCCCGAGGCTCCTTGCCGTGGCGCCGCTCCGCCGGCACGTCCTGCGCCTCGCACAGGGCGAGCCACACTTCCCGGGGCGGGACGCCGTCGGACAGCGCCTGGTCCGCGGTCCGACCCCGAAGAGCGTCGAGGGCCAGGTCGTGCGCGAGCGACGCGGCATACCTGGGACCGAACTCGTCGTCCATGAGGGTCCAGAACTGGCTGAGGCGCACGGCGGTCGAGTATGCCTCGTGCCGGGTGCCGCGGTCAGGCCCGGTGGACAAGGCTCGGCCGAGACCGTCGTCGATCATCGACCCCATCGGGTCCACCGTCGACCGGAGTCGAGGTCACGCAGTGCCGAGAGGCACGGCGTCGAGGAAGGTCCGGCGGTCCACGGCGGGGAGGGTGGCGTGGGGGCCTGGGAACGCACGGGCGACGGGTGTGAGCCGGAGCACGGGTCAGGGCGGGCGCTCGACGCCCGCTCGACGGATGGCTGTCGGTGGCGGGTGGCAGGCTGAGCCACCTGATGACGAACGACGTGCTGGAGCGCTTCTCCCCCGCGACCGCGGCCTGGTTCCGAGGGTCGTTCCGGGCGCCCACGCCGGCCCAGGAGGGGGCCTGGGCCGCGATCAGCTCGGGCCACCACGCCTTGGTCGTCGCGCCCACCGGGTCGGGCAAGACGCTCTCCGCCTTCCTCTGGGCGCTCGACCGGCTGGCCAGCGGCGCCCCGCCGGAGACGGCCCAGCAGCGCTGCCGGGTGCTCTACGTGTCGCCGCTCAAGGCGCTGGCGGTCGACGTCGAGCGCAACCTGCGCTCACCGCTGGTCGGCATCGGCCACGCCGCGAGGCGGCTCGGGCTGGAGCCCGCAGACATCCGGGTGGCGGTGCGGTCCGGCGACACCCCGGCCGCCGAGCGCCGCTCGTTCACGAAGGCACCCTCCGACATTCTCATCACGACCCCGGAGTCGCTCTTCCTCATGCTCACCTCGAGCGCGCGCGAGGCCCTCCTCGGGGTCGAGACGGTGATCCTGGACGAGGTCCATGCGGTGGCGGGCACGAAGCGCGGCGCGCATCTGGCCCTCAGCCTCGAACGGCTCGATGCGCTCCTGCCCAAGCCGGCGCAACGCGTCGGCCTGTCGGCCACGGTGCGCCCCGTCGAGGAGGTCGCGAGATACCTCTCGGGTGGTCGCCCGGTCGAGGTCGTCCAGCCCGTCTCCACCAAGGAGTGGGACCTCGAGGTCGTCGTGCCCCTCGCCGACATGTCCGCGCTGGGCGAGGTGACCGAGGACCTCACCGGGCCGGCCGCCGGCGAGCAGCGACGGGCCTCGATCTGGCCGCACGTGGAGGAGCGCATCGTCGACCTGATCGCCGCGCACCGCTCGACGCTGGTCTTCGCCAACTCCCGGCGCCTGGCCGAACGGCTCACCACCCGGCTCAACGAGATCTGGGACGACCGGCTGACCCTGGCGGCCGAGGAGGCGGCCGGCGCGACGGCCGACACCGGCGACACCGGTCCCGGCTCGCCCGGTGGTCGCGCCCTCGGCCGGACATCCGACCCGGGGTCCCCCGCGGCGGCCGGCAGCGAGCGCGGAGGCACGCGGCATACCCGCACTCCCGCCGAGATGATGGCCCAGGCCGGCGCGTCCGCGGGGGCTCCGGCGGTGCTCGCCCGGGCGCACCACGGGTCGGTCAGCAAGGAGCAGCGGGCCGAGATCGAGAACGCCCTCAAGGCCGGGCTGCTCCCCGCGGTCGTGGCGACGAGCAGCCTCGAGCTCGGCATCGACATGGGTGCCGTCGACCTCGTCGTCCAGGTCGAGTCCCCGCCGAGCGTGGCCAGCGGGCTGCAGCGCGTCGGCCGCGCCGGCCACCAGGTGGGCGCGGTGTCCCGGGGGGTGTTGTTCCCCAAGTTCCGCGGTGACCTGGTGCAGACCGCCGTCGTCGTCGAGCGGATGCGCGCCGGGGCCATCGAGTCGATGCACGTGCCGGCCAACCCGCTCGACGTCCTCGCTCAGCAGATCGTAGCCATGTGTGCGCTCGACGACTGGGCGGTCGACGACCTCGAAGCCCTGGTGCGCAAGGCGGCCCCGTTCGCTGGGCTGCCCAGGTCGGTCCTCGAGTCCGTGCTCGACATGCTGGCCGGCCGCTACCCCAGCGACGAGTTCGCCGAGCTGCGCCCCCGCCTCGTGTGGGACCGGGTCACGGGCACTCTCACCGGCCGGCGGGGGGCGCAGCGGCTGGCGGTGACCTCCGGCGGCACCATTCCCGACCGTGGCCTGTATGCCGTGTTCCTCGCCGGATCCGAGGGCACCGGCCGGCGGGTCGGTGAGCTCGACGAGGAGATGGTCTACGAGTCGCGGGTGGGCGACATCTTCACGCTGGGCACGTCCTCCTGGCGCATCGAGGACATCACCCACGACCGGGTGCTCGTCACCCCGGCGCCGGGGTTGCCAGGCAAGCTGCCGTTCTGGAAGGGCGACTCGCTCGGCCGGCCGTCCGAGCTCGGGCAGGCGGTCGGCGCGTTCGTCCGTGAGGTGGGCGCGCTGTCACCGGCCAAGGCTCGGGAGCGGGTGGCCCTCGCCGGACTCGACGAGTGGGCCACCGACAACCTGCTCGCCTACCTCGAGGAGCAGAAGGCCGCGACCCGGCACCTGCCGAGCGACCGCACCATCGTCGTCGAGCGGTTCCGTGACGAGCTGGGCGACTGGCGGGTCGCCGTGCTCTCCCCGTTCGGGGCCCCGGTGCACGCTCCGTGGGCGCTCTGCGTCTCGGCCCGGATGCGCGAGCGGTTCGGGGTCGACGTGCAGGCCATGCACGGCGACGACGGCATCGTCTTCCGGCTGCCCGACCTCGAGTTCGACGCCTTGGGCGGCGACGACGCCATGGGCGGCGGTGCTGGCGCGGGACCTGGATCGGAGTCGGGCTCGAGCTCCGGGGGTCCGTCCGGACTGGCCGAGCTGATGTCCCTCGTGCTCCTCGATCCCGAGGAGGTGCACGACCTCGTCACCGAACAGATCGGCGGCTCGGCGCTCTTCGCGTCCCGGTTCCGCGAGTGTGCTGCCCGAGCATTGCTGCTCCCGCGCCGTCAGCCCAACCGTCGTCAGGCGCTGTGGCAGCAGCGGCAGCGATCGGCGCAGCTGCTCGAGGTGGCCAGCCAGTTCCCCTCGTTCCCCATCATTCTCGAGACCGTCCGCGAGTGCGTCCAGGACGTCTTCGACGTGCCGGGGCTCGTCGATCTCATGCGCCGCATCCGCTCCCGCGAGGTCTCCACGGTCGACGTCGAGACGGCGTCGCCGTCGCCGTTCGCCCGGTCGCTCACCTTCGGCTACGTGGCGCAGTACATCTACGAGGGTGACTCGCCCCTGGCCGAACGCCGGGCCGCCGCGCTGTCCCTCGACCCCACCCTGCTGGCCGAGCTGCTCGGCCGCGGTGACGGCCTCAGCCTGCGCGACCTCCTCGACCCCGAGGCGGTGGCCACCACCGAGGCCGAGCTGCAGCGGCTCGACCCGTCTCGGCGCTGCCGTGACGCGGAGGACGTCGTCGACCTGCTGCGAGCCCTAGGCCCCCAGCCGCTCGACGCCGTCGTCGCCCGCACCACCCTCGACGAGTCCGCCAGCCCGGGGCGCACCGTCGGTGGCTGGCTCGTCGATCTCGAGGGGTCCCGCCAGGTGATCCGGGTCCGGGTCGGCGGGGAGGAACGTTGGGCGGCCGTCGAAGACGCCAGCCGGCTGCGCGACGCCCTCGGCGTCTCCCTCCCTGTGGGGGTGCCCGACGCGTTCCTCGAACCGGTCCGCGACCCGTTGGGCGACCTCGTGGCCCGCTACGCCCGCACCCATGGACCCTTCCCGGCCGGCGATGTCGCCCAGTGGTACGCGCTGGGGCAGGCGGTCGTCACCGACGCGCTGCGCCGCCTGGTCGGCGCGGGCCGGCTCGTCGAGGGCGAGCTGCGTCCTGACCCGTCCGGCGCGGGGTCGGGCGGTCTCGACTTCTGCGACGCCCAGGTGCTACGGACGCTCCGTCGACGCTCGCTCGCGGCCCTGCGGGCCGAGGTCGAGCCCGTCACGAGCACCGACTTCGCCCGCTTCCTGCCTGCGTGGCAGGGCGTCGGTGGGTCGTTGCGCGGACAGGAGGGGGTGGTCCGGGCCGTGGAGCAGCTGTCCGGAGCCGTCCTGCCGGCCAGCGCTCTCGAGACCCTGGTGCTGCCGTCGCGCGTCGCGAGCTACACCCCGGCCATGCTCGATGAGCTGATGTCCAGCGGCGATGTCGTGTGGCGCGGGCACGGCTCGCTCCCCGGCGATGACGGCTGGGTGTCCCTGCATCTCTCCGACCTCGCTCACCTCACCGCCCCGGCGCCAGACCCGAGCCTTGAGCGGTCCGAGCTGCACGACGCGGTGCTCGACACTCTCGCCGGCGGCGGCGCGTACTTCTTCCGCACCCTGTCCGACGCTGTGGGCAGCACCGACGACAGCGCCCTGCTCACCGTCCTCTGGGACCTCACCTGGAGTGGTTACCTCACCAACGACACTCTCGCGCCGCTCCGCGCGCTGCTGGGGGGTGGCCGCACCGCTCATCGCCGGGTCCAGCAGGGACCGCGACGCGGTCGTTATGCCGCTCGGCCGGGCCCGCTCAGCGACCTGGCGCGCGCCGCTGCGCCGGGCGGCGGGGCCAACCGGCCTGGACGGCCCTCGTTCCCGGTCCGGTCCGGACCACCCTCCGCAGCCGGACGCTGGTCCCTGTTCGCACCGGTCGAGAGCGACGCCACGGTGGTCGCCTACGCCACCGCGGAGATCCTGCTCGACCGCTACGGCGTGGTGACGAGGGGCAGTGCGATGTCGGAGTCGGTGCCGGGCGGGTTCGCTGCGGCCTACCGGGTCCTGGCCGCGGCCGAGGAGTCCGGACGCGTCCGTCGCGGCTACTTCATCGAGGGGCTGGGGGCCGCCCAGTTCGCCACCACCGGCGCCGTCGACCGGCTCCGCGCGCAGAGCCGACCTCTGGATGCCCCCCGGCGATCCGACGACCAGCCCCTGGCCGTCGTCCTCGCCGCCTGTGACCCGGCCAACCCGTATGGTGCGGCGCTGCCCTGGCCGGACCGGTCTGGAGGTGACGACGTCGAGGTCGACCCCAAAGAGGCATCGACGATCGACGGACCGGCGGCCAAGAGCGGCAAGGGCAGTCGCGGCCACCAGCCGGCCCGGAAGGCCGGCGCGCTGGTCGTCGCCGTCGACGGCGACCTCGTGCTGTATGTCGAGCGCGGCGGCAAGTCGCTGCTGACCTGGCCGGTCTCCGAGGACAGCCTTCAGCGGGCGGCCGACGCCCTGGCCCTCGCCGTCCGCGAGGGCGCCCTCGGCCGGCTGACCGTCGAGCGCACCGACGGCAGTCAGGTGCTGGGGTCCGGTCACCCGGTGGCTGAGGCGCTGGCCCGGGCCGGTTTCCACGCCACGCCGCGCGGGCTGCGGCTGCGCCGATGAGCCCCGTGCCCAGGAGCCCCGTGCCCAGGAGCCCCGTGCCCAGGAGCCCCGTGCCCAGGAGCCCCGTGCCCAGGAGCCCCGTGCCCAGGAGCCCCGTGCCGATGAGCCCCGTGCCGATGCGGGGACCCCGATCACGGCGAGGGGCCGGAGCGCCCGATGCCTGAGGGCGACACGGTGTTCCGCACCGCGAGCCGCCTTCATCAGGCGCTCGCCGGCGCGCCCCTGACCATGACCGACCTGCGGTGGCCCGAGATCTCGACACTGGACTTCCGGGGCGTGGAGACGACCGAGGTCGTCTCACGGGGGAAGAATATCCTGCACCGGCTGGCCAACGGGGTCACGATCCACTCGCACCTGCGGATGGAGGGCCAGTGGCGGGTGGAGGCGACGTCCGCCGTCACCTCTCGAACACTGGCCAACCGGCAGCTGCGGGCCGTCGTCGGCACGCTCAACTGGACCGCCCTGGGCGCCCGGCTGGGCGACCTCCACGTCGTCGAGACCGGTGACGAGGGCAGCCTCGTCGGTCATCTTGGGCCCGACGTGCTCGGCGCCGACTGGCACCCGGTCGAGGCGGCCCGGCGGTTGCACGCGGCCGCGACCACGGTCGGCGCGGCTCTTCTCGACCAGCGCAACCTCGCCGGGGTCGGCACACTGTATGCCGCCGAGACCCTGTTCCTCGAAGGGCTTGGGCCGTGGACGTCCACGTCCGAGCTCGGCGAGGAGCGCCTGGTGGCGATCGTCGAACGAGCCCACCTGCTGCTCGACCGGGGGCGGCGGCACGCCATCCAGACGACGACCGGCAGTGACCGGTGGGGCGAGACGGCGTTCGTCCACGGCCGGTCCGGGCTCCCGTGCCGGCGGTGCGGCGAGCCCGTCCGGGTCGCGATGATCGGCGAGGCCCCGCGCGAGCGGACGATGTTCTACTGCCCGCGGTGTCAGGGTGGGCTCGGACCGACCGATGACGGACGGCACCAGCGACCGCTCGGGACGACGCCCGCCGAGAGTGGGTCCCGACGACGCAGTGGCCCGGCCGCTGGTGACCGAGCGCGCCGCCGCTGACCCAGGCCCACCGCCGGTGAGGCAGTGGCCCGGCCGCTGGTGACGGAGCGCGCCGCCGCGGACCCAGGCCCGTCGCCGGGAACGTCAGGTGGTGGGCTGCCCCGCCGCGTCGCACGGGATCGTCGTCGCCGGATCTCCATAGCGCTGTTCCAGATCCAGCACCACCCGCTGAAGGCGGTCCGGGCTGATCATGGCGCCCCGGTCGTTGAACGGCAGGTCGAGGATCCAGGCCAGGCTCAGCGCCGCGACGAGGACCAGGGACATGGCCCCCACCCCGACCGCCTGCGCGAACAGCGGTCGCCGGGGCTCGGCGAAGAGACACTGGTAGAACAGGACGACCAGCAGCAGGACGACGAGGATCCCCCAGACGAAGACCGGCAGGAACGGGGCCGCCTCGGCAATCCGCCCGCGCCGCGCCTCCTGGCGGTCCTTGCTCTGGTTGAACCAGTTCTGCAGGGCGGCCGACTCCTTCGCCGTGTTGACCGGCATCGCCTGTGTCGTGGCGTCCAGCTTGGCCACCCAGGCTGTCACGGTGGGGCTCTCGCTGGCGGTCTGCATCGCGGGCCACTCGTCGCTGACGACCGCCCGGCCGTAGCAGATCAGCTCGGCGCGTAGGCTCCGCGCGTCGTCGGACTGGAAGTAGCCCGCCGTCGAGTCCAGCTGCCGCATGGCCACCGCCTCTTGGGCCACATACTCGCGGGCGGCGTTGTAGCTGCCGAAGACGCTGAAGATGACAAATCCCAGGAGCACTGCGTAGCCGGTGCCGACCACCCCGAAGATGCCCGCCGCGACCTCGGTGTCGTGGTAGAAACCGCCGGGAGGCGCGAAGAAGCGCCGGACGACATAGAGCAGACCGACCGCCAATGCGCTGCAGAAGAGCATGAAGAGGATCGACAGGACCATGGCGACGTCCCTTCTCGATCCGGTGTGATCAGGGACGAGGACCGTCGACCGAAACCGGCCGACGCTCGGGCCCCGAGGCTGCCCCAACTCTAGGAGGTCGAGGCGCTTCCCGGCCTCAGGCCGGGCCTGAGCTGAACGGCAGGGTGACGTACGGTCGGTCCGCTGACCAGCCCGATCCGTTCGGCCACCGGCGTACCTCGCAGCAGGTCGTGTGGGCCGAGAAGCGACGCGGGGGCCGGCTTCGGGAGCTCGGTTACGAGATCGTCCGAGTCACGTGGCCGGTCTCGACGACCCGGGAGCGGCCGGTCTCGACGACCCGGGAGCCCTGGCCCGACGTGTCGGCGCGGCCGTGCCCATCGCGCTCGCCGCCGTCGGTCCGGACTCCAGGGGATCTCCTCCCCTAGGTCGGCTCCGCTGCGTCCGGGTCGGCTCACCGTGCACGACGAGCCGACCCTGGTCTGCGTGAGCCGACCCTGGTCTGCGTGAGCCGACCCTGGTCTGCGTGAGCCGACCCCGATCTGCGTGAGCCGACCCCGATCTGCGTGAGCCGACCCCGATCTGCGCAGGCCAACCGGAGCGAAGCCCTCAACGTCCTCGCCGGCGACGATCTGGTCGACGGGCTCGACCCGAGGTCAAACGGAGCCAGGGCCTGGATCACGTGCACCGTCGCCTCAGGCCGCCACCCTCGTAGGCGTCGAGAGGGGAGATGTCCGTCGGGCCGACCGCCTCACTGACGGACCGCACCCGGCTGACATCCGTGGGGGCGTCGATGTCGACCTTCATCTCT
>JALZBI010000470.1 GCA_030947565.1 Actinomycetota bacterium | reverse complement strand
TGGTCCGCCCCCGACACGGGTCCGCACCGACGACGACCCCACTGACCGGGAGACCTATATCGGCATCACGACCCGGCGCGTCGGGCGCAGGTGACCGATCGCGTCGCGCCGTCCTCCGATCGGGGGCGACGACCTCACCCCGCGACCCCCCCATCGGTCGGACACTCCCGCACCCGGCGGCGCGTCAAACTCGAGATGGTAGATAGGACAGGGTATTTCACCCCAAGGAGGAACTAACGTGAAGGTCAGAGTTGTCGCCGCGTGTGTAGTCGCCGTTGCCGGACTGGCGGTGTGGGCGCCGGCCGCCGGTGCCGGGCCGGCGAGCGGGGGAACGACGGCGACGGCGACCTCCCCCGCCGAGATGCAGGCCCAGTACGCCGGCCAGTACGACATCTACAACCTGACCGACCAGGTGCTCACCATCGAGCGAGCCTGGGTGATGGGCACGACGTGGGACGGCATCGAGCCGGCGCCGGGGAAGAAGATCTACCCGGGTCAGAAGCTGCACTTCGCGGTCAACGCCAAGGGCACCAGCGGCACGGACGCCGGCGGCGTCCGCCTGCGGGTCGGGGAGAGCACGTCCTTCGTGCTGGCCCTGGCCAAGCCGAGCTTCTCGGTCGGGCTCCGTGACAGCCGCGTCGACTACGAGTCGTTCCGGGAGGGCGGGCTGGACTTCGGAGACAATGCCTTCAAGGCCACCGTCGGGGGATGGAGCAACTCCACCCTCACCGTGACGAGCGCGAAGGTGCGGACCCACACCTTGTCGGCCGACAACGCCGCCGGGCAGCTGGAGACGCTTCGCGAGATCTGCGCCAACGACTCGGCGGCGGTCTGCGACTTCACGCCGACGTCCTACAAGGACGCCTTCACCGCACCACAGCTCACCGGCATCGTGCTCGAGAACAACGGCATCACCACGGCCGACCAGCAGTACACCTGGAAGTCCGTGACGACCACCAGCAGCCAATGGGGCGTTCAGGCCGAGCTGTCGGTGCGGGTCCTCAACCTCGTGACCACGAGCTTCTCCTCGCACTTCACGAAGACGGTGACCAATACCTCCGAGGTGGGCCAGACCACGACGGTGCCGGTCCCACCGGGGTACGCCTCGTGGCTGACCTACCAGGCTCCGGTCTTCCGCACCACCGGTGACTTCGTCGTCAAGGTCGGCGGGAACACCTGGAAGCTGACGGGGGTGACGTTCGACGTCCCGAAGCCCGACGAGAAGATGAAGGGCACGCTGCGCATCGAGCAGGCGAAGTTCGGCGACCCGAGTATTCCGAACACGGCCCCCGTGATCCAGGTGGCCCCGTAGCCCGCCTGACCAATCCTGATCTTCCCGGTGGGTACCGGTGGCCCCCGACCGGTACCCACTGAGCGCCGACCTTCGCGCCACAGCTACGTCAGACTCACCCGTAGGTCGCGCCCGAGGACGACGCTCCCGTTCGGCCTCCTTCCTGCTCGGCCAGCGACTCATCCATCGACAGCACCGCACCGAGCCGGCGGACGACCCCGGCCACCGAGTCGGTCCCGACTGGGTCGAGCAGCTGCCGGTGCAGTCGCCAGGCCAGACGCTGGCCCCAGGTGACGGACGCCCGCCTCGATGGGTTCATCGACGCAGCCTGGCGACCCGAACCCCATGGTCGACGTCTCCCCAACCGCGAGAGCGTCCCGTACCCACCCACGGCACGTGACCGTCGGCCGTCTAGGGTGAGCCGGTCGTGAGAGCCCGGTCGGACACCCGACCGCGAGAGGGGCAGCCATGCATACCGGATCGGGGCAGCCGTGACCTCCTCGGTCGTGACCGACGACGTCGCCGAGGTCCAACAGCTCGTTCGCACCCTCCTGGCCGCGTTCGTGTCCGGGCCGGAGACGGGCGCGCGGCTGCACGCTCTACGAACGCTGTTCGTCGGTGAGGCGGTCATCGTCCGGACGTGCGGTGACGAACCCCTGGTCATGGACCTCGACGCGTTCATCGCGCCGCGAGAGGCGCTGCTGACCGGAGGCCACCTCGTCGACTTCTCGGAGTGGGAGCTGGCCGGTCACACCGAGGTGTTCGGCGACATCGCTCACCACACCAGCACCTACGCGAAGGCGGGCGTGCAGGACGGCTCGCCGTTCACGGGTCGAGGGATGAAGCACGTCCAGTGCGTCCGCACCGCCGGTGGCTGGCGGATCAGCGCCCTGGCCTGGGACGACGAACGAGATGGCCTAACGATCGTGGAGCCGTCGGAGACCGGCCGCCTCTAGTCGAGCCGCCCGTATGCGGATCTGGCCGCCCAGGCTTGACCCGCACACCTATGGGCGTCCCCTAGGTGAGGCCGCCCGCAGCTGCGCAC
>JALZBI010000469.1 GCA_030947565.1 Actinomycetota bacterium | reverse complement strand
GGCCACCCCGACGCGCCAGTGACGCCGCCGCCGGTCGGCCCGTATCCGGTCGAGCAGAGCCGGCGGCACGAGGACGGCCGGGGCGGGCGGCTCGGCCACCTCGGGCGCACCGAGCTCGGCGCTGACCGCCTCGACATGGTCGGCGTCCACGAGGTCGAGCAGGGCGGGCATCCCGGACAGCTGCGCACTCTCCTGCTGGCAGGTGGGGCAGTGCCGCAGATGGCGGGTGAAGGCCTGATGCTCGTCGGGGTCGAGTCCGCCGAGGACGAAGGCGCCGAGCGCGAGGTGGAGCTCCTCGTGCTCGCGCTCGACCTCGCGGCCGGCGCCGGGGGCACCGGGTGCGGTCGTCACTGCGTCACGCCCATCTCGTCGAGGATCACCCGGAGAGATCGCACCGCGTAGAACGCCCGCGACTTCACCGTGCCCACCGGGATCGCCAGCTGGCCCGCCGCCTCCGCCACGCTCAGGCGCTGGTAGTAGAGGGCGACCACGACGCGGCGGTGGTCGGGCTGCAACCGGGCGAGCGCATCCTCAACCAGGATCTGGTCCAGCGCATGGTCGATCTCGGCCTCGGGGTTGGGCACCCGCGAGTCGAGCCGCGACCGGGAGTCGTCGTCGCGGTCAGCGGCCACCTCCACGGGGCGGCGGCCGGCGGCGCGGTGCATGTCGATGAGCACGTTGCGGGCGGTCTGCAGCAGGTAGGCGCGCATGCTCGTCACCTGTGGCGCCTGCCGCCAGACCCGCAGGATGACCTCCTGCACGACGTCCTCGGCGCGGGCCGGGTCGACGACGGTGCGGCCGACGAACCGGCGCAGCAGCGGTGCGTGCTCGCGGTAGATGTCCGCGACAACCGCCTCGTCCAGCGGCATACCGACCCTCCCTCGCCACGCGCCGACCCGTCGACGACCACGCCAGTGTGCTCCCCGCGGTCCGGCGCCGTCCCCTGCTCGGCCCGGACCGCAGGGCTGTCCTCCAGGAGAGACGACCGGGGGGGCCGGACGGTTCATGCGTCGGCGACTGCCTACGGTGGCCGGGTGGAACCCCAGCGGCAGCCCGTCGGCGTGCAGTCCGTCGAGCTGCTGCTCGACGCCGACTCGGACACCGTGGTGCGGCGCCTCTGGACGTGCCTGGTGGACGCCGGTATGCCGTCGCAGGCGCGACACCGGGGGCCGAGCAACCGCCCGCATGTCACTCTCGTCGCGGTACCGACCCTGCCCGAGGGCGCCGAGCCGCGGCTGGCTGAGGTGGCCGCCGGCCGGCTCCCCCTGCTGGGGGCGTGGGGCGAGGTGGCGGCCTTCGGGCACGGCCCGTGGACGCTGGTGTGGCTGGTGGATCCCTCAGCCGGTATGCGTCGCCTCCACGCGGATATCGCCGGCGTGTGCGAGGTGCCGGCTGGCGACCTCACCGCCCCGGACCGATGGACCCCGCACGTGACCCTGGCCCGCCGGGTGACCGCCCGCGACCTGGACACGGTTCGCGGCCTCGTGTCCGGACCCGTCGGCGCCGCGGCCGGTACCCGGGTGGCAGCCATGACCGTGCGCCGTTGGGACGGGGCCGCGAAGGTCGACTGGGTGGTGGCGGCGGCTCAGGCCTGACCGGTGCGCTTGAGGACGCCCTGGAACCAGTCGACCGAGGTGTCGAACGCCTTGCCTCCGGCGATGCGGTCGAACTCGATGGTCCGCAGCTGGTCCTCGCGTTCCTCGTCCTGACCGACCACGCCGGAGACGCGGTCGCGCGCTGACTCGACGGCCACCTCGACCATCGAACGGATCAGCGTGCGGTCGGCCTCGTTGGCCGGCGCCGACCGGGAGAAGTAGCCGCTCTTCTGCACCAGCGTCTTCTCGGCGCCGATGCGCTCGGCGAACTGCTTCGCGAACCACTCGCCGGGGTTGACCCGGTCGAGCCGGACGTGACCGAACGGGTCACGCGGCACCTTTTCGCCGGCCGCCTCGAGCTGGGCGACGATCTCGGTCACGCCGGCCCCCTCCGACAGGAAGATGTTGACGCAGCCGATCTCGTCCATCACGCCGCGCAGCCGCTCGGCCTCCGCGTCCATGGCGATGGGCAGCTCGGGGACGAAGACGGCGTGGATGTCCCAGCGTTCGGAGGTCAGCCCGATGGACGGCACCCACTGCCGGCCGGAGTGCCACTCCTGGTAGTGCGCGGCCGTGGCCCCGGTGAGCCAACCGCAGCCGCGGCCCATGACCTCATGGATGATGAGCATCCGCGGGTTGGCGCCGTGCTCGGCGAGGACGTTCTGCGCGAACCTCGACGCCTGCTCGGCCGCGGTCCAGGCGCCGAGGGACTGCTTGACGGGAATGACGTCGTTGTCGATGG
>JALZBI010000468.1 GCA_030947565.1 Actinomycetota bacterium | reverse complement strand
CTGAGCACGAACAGCAGGGCCGCGACGATGTAGGCCGCGGCCACCAGACCGGTGGCGTGCTCGCTCATCACGCCCTCCGGAACATCTTGAGCATCCGCCGGGTCACGGTGAACCCGCCGAACACGTTGATGCTGGCAACGAGGATGCCGACCACCGCGAGCACCATGACCGCGACCGACCCCGACCCGACCTGCAGCAGCGCGCCGATGACGATGATCCCGCTGATCGCGTTGGTCACCGACATCAGCGGCGTGTGCAGCGCGTGGTGGACGTTGGTGATGACGTAGAACCCGACGACGCACGCGAGCGCGAAAACAGTGAAGTGCCCCAGGAACGACGCCGGCGCGTAGGCCGCGACCAGCCCGAACAGCGCGACTCCCACGGCCATCCCGGCGTAGCGGCGCCGTAGGTTCGGCGGCTTCTTCTCGGTATGCGCGGCCACGGGTGCCGCCCGCACCGCCGGGGCCGCACCGGCCGACACGGCGACCGGGGGCGGCGGCCACATCAGCTCGCCGTCCCGCACGACCGTCATCCCCCGTACGACCTGGTCGGACAGGTCGACGACGGGCACGCCGTCCTTGCCGGGCGTAAGCAGCTTGACCAGGTTGACGAGGTTGGTGGCGAACAGCTGCGACGACTGTGTCGGCAGCCGCCCCGGTAGGTCCGTGTAGCCGATGACCCGGACCCCGTTGGGCGAGACGACCAGCTGGTCAGCGACCGACAGCTCACAGTTGCCGCCGTTGGCTGCAGCCATGTCGACGATGACACTGCCCGGCTTCATCGTGGCGACCATCTCGGCGGTGATCAGCCGCGGTGCCGGTCGTCCCGGGATCAGCGCGGTCGTGATGATGATGTCGACGTCACGGGCCTGAGCGGCATACAGCTCCGCCGCCCGGCGCTCGAAGTCCTCGGTCGTCTCGCGGGCGTACCCGTCGGCGCTCGCCTGCAGCTCGGCCTCCGACCGCTCGACCCGCAGGAAGTCGGCGCCCATCGACTCGACCTGTTCGCCCACCTCGGGCCGGGCGTCGAACGCCCGCACGATCGCGCCCAGGCTTCCCGCCGTCCCGACGGCTGCCAGACCGGCCACTCCGGCGCCGACGACGAGCACCTTGGCCGGCGGCACCTTGCCCGCCGCGGTCACCTGCCCGGTGAACAGGCTGCCGAACTCGTGGGCCGCCTCGATGACCGCTCGGTAGCCGGCGATGTTGGCCATCGAGCTCAGCACGTCGAGCGACTGCGCCCGCGAGATCCGCGGGACCGCGTCCATGGCCAGCACCGTGATCCGACGGGTGGCCAGCAGCGCGACGAGATCCGGGTTGAGCGCCGGGGCCACCAGGCTGGCGAGGATCACCCCGTCACGCAGCCGCCCCAGCTCCACCTCGGAGGGTGCGTTGATCTTCAGAACGACGTCGGCGCCCCAGACCTGGTCAGCGCCCACCACGAGGGCGCCGGCCTGCTCGTATGCCGCGTCGGGGAAGCTCGCGAGCACCCCGGCGCCCGACTCGACCGCCACGGCGTAGCCGAGGGCCACCAGCTGCTCGACGGTCCTGGGGGTCGTCGCCACCCGGGTCTCACCCGGCCGGGACTCGGCGGGCACACCGATCTGCATCGTCTCTCCCGGGTGCTCGTGGCCGCGCAGGCCTGCTCAGGGACCGTCTCGTGAACGCGTCGCGCCGCGAGGCTATCCGAGGGGGGCCTTGAAGACGCTGGAGGCCCGCGAGACAGGGGACACATCGCGGGCCTTCAGCTGCACAGGGGCTGACATCGGTTGACGTCTAAACCACTCCAGCCTAACCGGCCGCCGCCCCGGACGGGGGCTTAGCCCTCAAACTCCTCCGGTGACCGGAACCACCTCCACGTCGTCCGGCCAGCACGGTCTGGGCCTCCTCGTCGAGCTCGATGCGCGCCAGCGGCCGGCCGTCAGGGTGGCGATGGTGAAGCCTGGCGCACCGGCACCTCGTGGAGGTCCTGGACCTCCAAGAGGTCGCGGTCGTCGCCGATGGCCTCGAGCGCGTGGCCGAGGGTCGGGTCCACGGCGCCGTTCGTCGCGTGAGCGGCCTGGAGCCACGCGGCGAGGATGGCGGTCAGCGTGGCGCTGATGCGGACTCGGCGGCTGGCGGCCGGAGGGCCGGCGGCTGGCGGCTGGCGGCTGGCGGCTGGCGGCTGGCGGGCAGGGTGCCGACCTCGAAGTCCGCGCTGAACCGGCTGGCGGCGAGCTCTACCCGCGCCAGCCCACCGTCGATGAGGCGGCGGGCGGACGGCAGCGCGTGCGAGTCCTCGGTGACGACGCGCATCGTCGTCGACCAGAGGGCCCACTCGGATGCCGGCCCCTGCAGCTGGGTCCTC
>JALZBI010000467.1 GCA_030947565.1 Actinomycetota bacterium | reverse complement strand
GTCCGCACCCGGGTGCTCGGCCAGCCGCCGGGTCCCCCGAACCGCAAGCGGGGCCACTCCGGCGACAAGGATGACCAGCGCCGCACCGGTCAGGACGCGACTGGTTCCGAACCGGTCGGTGAGCAGGCCGGCGCAGGCCTGGCCCAGCGGCATACCGACAAAGGACGTGAGGGTGTCCCACGAGGCGACCCGCGCCAGCAGCTCGTGGGGCACGTGGTTCTGGATCGCGGTCTCCCAGCAGACCCCGAAGAACATCAGGCCGCTGAAACCCACCACCGCCCCCACCAGGACACCCGTGAGCGTGCCCGGCCACACGTAGGCCATGACCCACACGGGCATCAGCCCGAGGGCGAGGAACCCGGCGACCAATGGCCGCCGGGGCCGGACCCGGAGGGCCAGCAGGCTGCCGACGACGCCCCCGAGACCCTCCGCCGCGGAGATGACGCCGAGGGCCGATGGACCACCGAGCTGGGTGAGCGCGAGGACGTTGACCGTGACGAGGACGACCCCGTTGGCCACGTGGTAGACCGCGGCGGCGACGATCCCCCACAGCAGCCAGTCGTGGCTGCGGACCGCCGACCAGCCGCCGCGCAGCTCGGCGACGAAGCCGGACCGAGCCGGCCGACCGGTGCGTTCGCGGACGAGCGCCACGGTGACCGCCGAGACGACGAAGCTGGCGGCGTTGACGGCGAACCCGAACGGCGCGCCCATGACGGCGACGACCACCCCGGCCAGCGCCGGCCCGATGGTCATCGCCCCGGTCTGCGCAGCACTGAGGGCGGCGTTCGCCGACTGGCGCAGCTCCGGCGGCACGAGCACCGGCTTCAATGACGACATCGCCGGGTAGAAGAACGCGCCGGCACCTCCGAAGACCGCGACGAGCGCGCACAGCATTCCGAGTGGACGGTGCCCTGTCACCTCCACTGCGGCCAGGGCGAGGGCCGCGGCCGCCCGGACGAGGTCGGCCGTCACCATGACCGTCTGGGGACGCAACCGGTCGGCCCAGACACCTCCGACGAGCGTGCAGGCCAGTCGCGCGACGACGCCGCTGGCGAGGACCAGCCCGAGGTCGGTCGCCGTCCCACCGGCGCTGATGATGGCGAACGAGAGCGCGATCGGCTGGAAGGCGTCACCGACCCACGAGAGCGTCTGTCCGCCGAGCAGGAGCTGGAAGTCGCGGGTCCCCCACCGGGAGAGACCTCGCCGCGAGGAGCTGGTCACCGTCTGCATGGTCAGCCAGATTAGTACGCCATCTAACTATTTCACAGATAATTATCGGTCGTTGTACCGGCGGGCCCGAGGTGGGACACTCATGCGTATGCCGAGGCGACCGCCCGCGCACGACGCCGTCGATGCCCACGTCGCCCGGTGGGCCACCCAGGTCCCGGACATGGACCCGGCCATCGAGGGCGCGGTGACCCGCATGCAGTACGTCCTGAGGCACCTGAGCAGGAAGGACGCGCTGGCCCAGGCGGGCAGCCTGCTCACCCTTGAGGACGTCAAGACCCTGCATGCGCTGATGGTGCAGCCCTACCCGGTCGAGGCCACACCCGCGATGCTGGCCGACTTCTGTCACGTCACGCGTGCGGCGATGACCAGCCGGCTCGACCGGCTCGTCGAATCGGGACATGTGACGCGTGAGGTCGACCCCCTCGACCGGCGCCGGATCCTCATCCGCCCCACCGCGTCGGGTCGCGCGACGTGGACCGAGCACCTGCACGCCGGGATCGCCCGCGAGGGAGATCTCCTGTCCGCGCTCACACCGCGCGAGCTCGACCAGCTGAACGCCCTGCTGCGCAAGGTGCTCCTGTCCTTCGACGACTGAGCCCGACCGACCGGGGCGGTGGCGGCGAGGCCGGCGACGAGGCGGTCGGCGCATACCCGGCTTGACACGACTGCTCAGTGTGAACAGGCTCGCCGGGTGGCTGACTCCCGGACCATCGACCTCAACGCCGACCTGGGCGAGTCCTTCGGCCGGTGGACCCTCGGTGACGACGCCGCGCTGCTGCCGGTGGTCACCTCGGCCAACGTCGCGTGCGGCTTTCACGCCGGCGACCCCCGCACCCTCGTCGAGACGTGCCGGATGGCCGTCGAGCACGGGGTCGCCATCGGCGCACAGGTGGGCTACCGCGACCTGGCCGGTTTCGGCCGGCGCTTCGTCGACGTCGAACCCGACGACCTTTACGCCGACGTCCTCTACCAGCTGGCCGCGCTCGACGGCATCGCCCGCGCGGCCGGCGGCGCCGTCACCTACCTCAAGCCCCACGGCGCGCTCTACCACGCCGTCGCCGCGCACGAGGGCCAGGCTCAGGCGCTGGTGCAGGCGGCGGCCGACTACTCCCCCGGG
>JALZBI010000466.1 GCA_030947565.1 Actinomycetota bacterium | reverse complement strand
CTCGAGGGACCTGACGGGTCCCTCCGCCGGCTCGACGAGATGTGGCACGACACCGGCATACGGATGAACGAGGGCGGCTGTGACCCCGACGGGCGGTTCTACTGCGGCTCGATGGCCTACGACCAGGCGCCGGGGGCGGCCAGCGTGTTCCGTCTCGACGCCGACCTGGGTGCGCAGCGGGTGTTGTCCGGCGTGACGGTGTCGAACGGTCTCGAGTGGAGCCCGGACGGTTCCCTGGCCTACTACAACGACACGGCCACCGGCGAGATCAGCGTGTTCGACTACGACCCGGTCACGGGTCTGGCCGACCGGCGCACGTTCGCCGCCATCGCCGACGACGGTTGGCCGGACGGTCTCACCGTCGACGCGGAGGGCGGTGTCTGGACCGCCATCGCGAACCAGGGCGCGGTGCACCGTTACACCCCGGCGGGGGTTCTCGACGAGGTGCTCCAGGTGCCGACGCAGAAGGTGACCGCGTGCACGTTCGGGGGCGACGATCTCGACCACCTCTACATCACCACCTCGCAGGAGAACATCGACGTGCACGACGACCCGCTGGCCGGGTCGCTGTTCGTCGCCGCGGTCGGGGTCCGAGGGTATGCCGTTCGCGAGTTCGCCGGCTGAGCCCCGGTTTCGCTTGCTCTGCCGCCTGTTGTCACCGACGAAGCGGCCGTGGAAGCGGCGACCCGGTCGTCACCAGGACCCTCCAGCCGCTACCACAACCGCGTCGACCCGGGTGCTAGCCGGCCGACGGGTTGCGGGCTGCGATCGAGGCGTTGAGGGCGGTGGCGAACGCCGTCCACGCGGCATACGGGGCGAGCAGCCAGCCCGCAGCGGCGTCGACCTTGCCGCTGCGGCGGACGAGGTCGAGGTTCGAGATGTTGAGCGCGGCGATCTCGGCCAACGCCCAGCGCGGCTTCTTCGCGGTGAAGAAGACCCACGTCCACCCGATGTTGAGCACCAGGTTCGTCGCCAGTGCGGCGATGTAGGCCTGTCGTTCGTCGTCGTCCTCGATGCGGTCGATCGTGCGCGCGGAGCCCACGGCGATGAGCGTGTAGAGCGTGGTCCAGGCCGGACCGAACGCCCAGCCCGGTGGCTGCCACGCCGGCTTGTCGAGCCGCGCATACCAGCTGGACCTCACGTCGGTGCCGAGGCCCCCCAGTGCGGCGGTGCCGACAAGGGCGGGGACGGTCCACGTCAGTGCGCGCATCGGTGTCAGACCTCCTGGTAGCGGGCCAGCGCGATCTTGCGCTCCTCGGCGTGGTCGACCATGGGTGGCGGGTAGTCCTCAGGTGGGGGGTCCAGCTTCCACGGTTCGTGGATCTCCCTGGCGGACAGGCCCTTCAGCTCGGGCACCCACCGGCGGACGTAGGCGCCGTCGGGGTCGAACTTCTTGCCCTGCAGGGTCGGGTTGAACACCCGGTAGTAGGGCGCGGCGTCGGTGCCGGTGCCCGCGGTCCACTGCCAGCCGTGCTGGTTGTTGGCCAGGTCGCCGTCGATGAGGTGGTCCATGAAGTGCTTCGCCCCGAGGGTCCACTCCAGGTGCAGGTCCTTGACGAGGAACGAGGCAACGATCAGCCGGAGCCGGTTGTGCATCCAGCCCGTGGCGATGAGCTGGCGCATCCCGGCGTCGACGATGGGGAAACCGGTGCGTCCCTCCTGCCACGCCACGAACCGCTCGTCGGCCGCCTGGCCCGTGTCGTAGGTCATGGCCTTCAGGGCCGGCAGGTAGTAGTCGTGCGCGCTCTGCGGCCAGTGGTAGAGCACTGCGGCGTAGAAGTCGCGCCAGCACAGCTGCCGTCGGTAGGCCTCGTCGCCCTGCCCGAGGTCGGCGAGCATCGTGCGAGGGTGGATGGTGCCGAGCTTGAGGTGCCACGACATGTGCGACGTCGCGTCGAGGTCGGGTCGGTTGCGCTGCTTGTCGTAGCGGCTCAGGTCACCCTCGCGGAAGGTGGCCCAGGCGTCGTGCGCCGCCGCCTCGCCGGCGTCGGGAAGCTCGACCGCTGTCTCCGGGTCCTGGGGGAGGTCGGACCCATCGACCGGATGCCAGTCGATGCGGGCGGGGTCGGTATGCGCGGGGCTGTGCCAGCCCCGCTCGGACCACGCCCGATAGAAGGGGGTGAAGACCTTGAACGGCTCGCCGTCCTGTTTGACCACTTGGCCGGGCGTCACGGCATACGGGCTGCCGCTCCGCACGAAGGGCACGTCACCGAGCGCCTTCTCGACCCGCTCGTCTCGGGCGCGGCCGTAGGGGGCGAAGTCCTCGCTGACGTGCACAGAGCCGGCGTCGATATCCCGGACCAGCCGGGGGACGACGTTCTCCGGGCGTCCCCGCTCCACGGTCAGCCGACCGC
>JALZBI010000127.1 GCA_030947565.1 Actinomycetota bacterium | reverse complement strand
TGACCTTTGGCGCGGCCAAAGCCCCGGGGGTCCGGATGGTGGAACCGGCCTCGCCGTTACTAGGACGTCCACGTAACCTCGGGACCATGACGCGGCGGCTCGTACTCAATGCCGGCCGCGGCCAGCTCTCCTAGTCAGCGCTCTCGCCGCGGAGATCCCGTGGGCACCCCCGCTGACATCGCTCACCAAGCCCCGTGAGGTCCTCCCAAGAATCTTTGAGAACCTTCGAGGCCCTGATCGAGCCCAGGGCTTCGCCCATCCGACCGATCCTGACGCGAAAGACGTGATGACCATGAGTGAAGAGGCAGAGAAGGCCCGTCAGGCGCTGCAGGAGTCGATGGACCTGCGCGACCAGGGCCACGCCGACGACTGACCGACGACCGACCGGCCACTGACCGACGACCGGCCACTGACGGTATCCGAGACGCCCGCGTAGACGGGGTGAGACGACCCCTACCCTGCTGAGCAGCCGCGGTCCGGGACGCGGGTCGGCGCAACCACCGAAGAGGACCACGCCATGACGCAGACGACGGGCGCCAGCGAGACGCTCAACCTCGCGGTCATCGGCGGCGACGGCATCGGCCCGGAGGTCGTCGCCGAGGGCCGCAAGGTGCTCGAGGCGGCGGTCGGGTCCGGCCTGAAGATCTCGGCCACCGAGTACGACCTCGGCGCCCGCCGCTGGCACGCGACCGGCGAGACCCTCCCGGCCAGCGTCCTCGACGAGCTTCGCCGCCACGACGTCATCCTGCTCGGAGCCATCGGCGATCCCAGCGTGCCCAGCGGAGTCCTCGAGCGCGGGGTGCTGCTGCCCATCCGGTTCGCCTTCGAGCAGTACGTCAACCTGCGCCCGGCCAAGCTGTACCCCGGCGTTCGCAGTCCGCTCGACGTCGAGCGGGTCGCCCCCGACGGCATCGACTTCGTCGTCGTCCGCGAGGGCACCGAGGGCCCCTACGTCGGCAACGGCGGCTCGCTACGCACCGGCACGCCCAACGAGATCGCCACCGAGGTCAGCGTCAACACCCGGTTCGGCGTCGAGCGAGTGGTCCGCGACGCGTTCGGGCGCGCGCAGGCCCGCCCCCGCCAGCACCTCACGCTGGTGCACAAGCACAACGTGCTGACGTATGCCGGTCACCTCTGGCGTCGCACCGTCGAGGAGGTCGGGGCCGACTTCCCCGACGTCGAGACCGCCTACCAGCATGTCGACGCCGCCACCATCTTCCTCGCGACCGACCCGGGGCGGTTCGACGTCATCGTCACGGACAACCTCTTCGGCGACATCATCACCGACATCGCGGGCGCCATCGTCGGCGGCATCGGGCTGGCCGCGAGCGGCAACATCAACCCCGAGCGGGCCTACCCCAGCATGTTCGAACCGGTGCACGGCTCGGCGCCCGACATCGCCGGTCAGGGCAGGGCCGACCCGACAGCGACGATCCTGTCGGTGGCCATGCTGCTCGAGCACCTCGGCCGAGCCGACCAGGCCCGCGCCGTCGAGACCGCGGTATCGGGCGACCTGGCCGACCGGGGCACGGGTTCCCGCACGACGCAGGCCATCGGCGACGCCATCGCGTCGCGTCTCCCCTGAGCGAGCGGCGGGCAGCGTCACCACCCTCCAGGGGGTCGATCCCCGGAGCGGTAGTCTCAGCATACGGACAGCATCGTTTTCTTCGGAGGCCCCTCGATGAGCACCCAGACCCACCCGGTCGACCCCGACCACACGCACGACCACGCCGAGCTGGCGTTCAGCGTCAATGAGCGCAACGACCGGCTGCAGGTCATCGAGCGCGAGAAGGCGCTGCGCGACCCGGGGTTCGGCAAGGTGTTCACCGACCACATGGTCAAGGCGACCTGGACCGTCGACGAGGGCTGGCACGATGCGGAGGTCGTGGCCTATGGGCCGTTGCTGCTCGACCCGGCCGCCGCCGTGCTGCACTACGCGCAGGAGATCTTCGAGGGACTCAAGGCCTACCGGCACGAGGACGGGTCGGTGTGGACGTTCCGCCCGGAGGCCAACGCGGCCCGGTTCAACCGCAGCGCCCGGCGGCTGGCGCTCCCCGAGCTGCATGAGGCCGACTTCATCGAGTCGCTGCGGGCCCTGGTCTCCACCGATGTCGACTGGGTGCCGTCGCCCGGACTGTCAGGGGAGAAGAGTCTTTACCTGCGGCCGTTCATGTTTGCCTCCGAGGTCTTCCTCGGGGTTCGCCCCTCCGCCGAGGTCACCTACTGCGTCATCGCCTCGCCCGCCGCGGCCTACTTCTCCAGTGGGGTCAAGCCGATCTCCCTCTGGGTCTCGGTCGACTTCTCCCGCGCGGGGGCCGGTGGCACCGGAGCGGCCAAGTGCGGGGGCAACTACGCCTCGAGCCTGGCCGGCCAGCTGGAGGGCGCCGAGCACGGCTGCGACCAGGCCGTGTTCCTCGACTCGTCCACCCATGAGTACATCGACGAGCTGGGGGGGATGAACCTCTTCCTCGTCTACCGCGACGGCCGGTTGGTCACCCCCGAGCTGACCGGCTCGATCCTCGAGGGCGTGACGCGCTCGTCGATCCTCGAGCTGGCCAAGGACATGGGTCTGCAGCCCGAGGAGCGGCGGATCCCCATCGAGGAGTGGAAGAGCGCGGCCACGAGCGGTGAGCTGGCGGAGGTGTTCGCCTGCGGCACGGCGGCGGTCATCACGCCCGTCGGCGAGCTGAAGTGGGACGGCGGCAGCGTCGACCACCGCGGACCCGGCCACACGGACGAGGTCGCGCTCGGGCTGCGTCAGCGGCTGCTCGACATCCAGTACGGCCGGACGCCGGACACCCGCGGTTGGCTCACCCGCCTCGCCTGACGCGGCCTCGCCTGGTCGCGACCGACCTCGACGGCACGCTGCTGCGCTCCGACGGCACCGGGTCAGAGCGCACCGCCGAGGCGTTACGCGCGGTGCAGGCGGCTGGCATCCGGACCGTCCTGGTGACCGCCCGCCCGCCACGCTGGCTCGACGGACTTGCACACCTGGTTGGTGACGGGGGCGTCGCCCTCTGTGGCAACGGCGCGTTCGTCTACGACGTCAGGTCGCGAAGGGTGCTGTCGCACCACGGGATCCAGTCTGACGCCGTCAAAGCGATCGTCGCCGACCTACGCCGTAAGCTGCCCGGCGTGACGTTCGCCGCGGAGCGGGCCAGCGGCTTCGCGCTCGAGGACGACTACGTCAGCCTGCACCCGGTCCCGGCCGGCGCCCTCCGAGGGCCGATCGAGACTCGCGGGGGTGAGCCCGTGGGCAAGCTGCTTGCTCGCCATCCGGCGATGACCGAGGCGGAGTTCTTCGCCCGAATCTCCGACGTCATCGGGGACCGGGGCATCGTGGCCTACTCGGGGGCCGGCGGACTGGCCGAGATCTCGGCCCCTGGGGTGACCAAGGCGGCGGCGCTGGAGTCGTGGTGCGCCGGCCTCGGGATCACGGCAGGCGATGTCTGGGCGTTCGGCGACATGCCCAACGACCTGCCGATGATCGCCTGGGCCGGCACGTCCTTCGCGGTGGCCAACGCTCACCCCGACGTCGTCGCGGCGGCTGACCACGTGTGTCCGGCCAACGACGACGACGGTGTGGCGCAGACCCTGGAGACCCTGCTCCCGTCAGCGTCGGGCGGTGTCGTTCGGTGAGACGGGCGTCCGCATGCCGAGACGGTCGGGGAGCGATGGCGTCGAACGGGCACAGTAGGGTGCGTGACGAACGTCTCCCTGGTTGTCGACTCGCCCGCCTCGCTGATTATCCCCTAGCGCGACGAGCACCCCTCGTCGCGCTGACCTCCCGTAACCCGGGGGGTCTTTTTGTGTCCGGGGCCCACCCCGTCCCGGACACAGAGCGGCGGGGGCGACAGCCCGGCATACGCACCATGTCGACCGTCGAACCACACTGAGTCCAGGGAAACGGCCATGACCTTCCGCCCAGCCCAGCCCGACCCGAACGCCATGCACGTCTACGACACCACGCTGCGTGACGGCGCCCAGCAGGAGGGCCTCAACCTCTCGGTCGCCGACAAGCTCGCCATCGCCCGGTATCTCGACGAGCTTGGCGTCGGTTACATCGAGGGCGGCTGGCCCGGCGCCAACCCGAAGGACACCGAGTTCTTCGCCCGGGCCGGCAAGGAGCTCGACCTGCGTCAGGCCACCCTCGCCGCCTTCGGGGCAACCCGGCGGGCGGGGGGCCAGGCCGCGACGGACCCCCTCGTCCGCGCGCTGGTCGCCTCCGGCGCCCCGGTGGTGACCTTGGTCGCGAAGTCGCACGTCCGGCACGTGGAAGAGGCGCTGCGGACCACCCTCGAGGAGAACCTCGAGATGATCCGCGACACGGTGTCGTTCCTGCGCGGTGAGGGGCGGCGCGTCTTCGTCGACGCCGAGCACTTCTTCGACGGGTATGCCGCGAACCGCGCCTATGCACTCGAGGCCGTCCGCGTCGCCGCCGAGGCCGGGGCGGAAGTCATCGCGCTCTGCGACACCAACGGTGGGATGCTGCCGCCGCAGGTGCAGGACGTGGTCGGCGACGTCCTCGCCGCGACCGCCGCCCGCCTCGGCATCCACTGCCACAACGACACCGGCTGCGCGGTGGCCAACTCGATGGCCGCCCTCGACGCCGGCGCGACCCACGTGCAGGGCACCGTCAACGGCTATGGCGAGCGCACCGGCAACGCCGACCTCCTCACCGTCGTCAGCAACCTCCAGCTCAAGGCCGGACGGCAGGTCGTGTCGCCGGACCGTCTGCGCGACGCGATGCGGGTGGCCCACGCCATCAGCGAGGTCACCAACGTGCCGCCCTACAGCCGGCAGCCGTACGTCGGGTCCAGCGCGTTCGCCCACAAGGCGGGCCTTCACGCCAGCGCCCTCAAGGTCGACCCAAACCTCTACCAGCACACCGACCCGGGCGCCGTGGGCAACTCGATGCGAACGCTCGTCTCCGACATGGCCGGGCGGGCCAGCATCCAGCTGAAGGCGGCCGAGATGGGGATCGACCTGACCGGTCGCGACGAGCTCGTCGTCGAGGTGCTCGCCAGGGTGAAGGGGCTGGAGCTGCGCGGCTACACCTTCGACGCCGCCGACGCGTCGTTCGAGCTGCTGCTGCGCAACGCGGTGTCAGGGACGACGCTGGCCTACTGCGACGTCGAGTCCTGGCGGGTCATCACTGACGCCAGAGGTGACGACGACGCGACATCGGAGGCAACGGTCAAGCTCGTCGCCAGCGAGCGACGGTTCGTCGCCACCGGCGAGGGCAACGGCCCGGTCAACGCCCTCGACCACGCCCTGCGTCAGGCGCTGACGGAGGTCTACCCCGAGATCGAGAAGCTCGAGCTCATCGACTTCCGGGTGCGCATCCTCGACGCCGGCCACGGCACCGACGCGGTGACCCGAGTGCTCATCGAGACCTCTGACGGGGAGACGTCCTGGAACACCGTCGGCGTCGCCCCCAACATCGTCGAGGCCTCGTGGCGGGCCCTCGTCGACGGCATCACGTTCGGGTTGATGCGGCACGGGGTGCCGGTCCGCTGACCCACCCCCCGTGGCGAACCGTGGTCCGGCTCAGCGCTCGCGAGGCGCGCGCTCCTCGGTGAGGTACTCCGCCTCGGCCGCCTCGAGCTTGCGGTGGTAGCGCATGCCTCCCGCACCACCGATCACCGCGCCCAGCAGGGTGATGGCCAGCAGCACGAGGAGCGCGACGATGCCGGTGCTGGTCAGGTCGCCCTGGCTGACGGGGATGCGCGGGAAGGTGTTGAGGGTGCTCAGGACGTCGTAGCGTGCCCCGGCCACCGCGGCCACGATGGCGACGACGATGGCCACGATGATCGCCCACATCCACACCGCGAAGCCCTGTCGAGGTCCGTCGAAGCGTGACATCCGCGCGGCGACGTAGCCACCGGCGTAGTAGGAGACGAACGCGACGATGGCCAGAAGGATGATCCCGAGCAGGCCCACGGTCTGGGCGTTCTGCTGAATCTGGTCGGATGCCTGCTGCGGCGTGGTCGCCCCGCGGGTCACGCCGATGGCGGCCCCGACCGCCGTGATGAAAGCGGTGAGGATGACGGCCAGACCCATGGCCGCGACCCAGCCGAAGAACGCGGCCCCCCAGTTGATCCCGACGTGCAGACGGCCCCGGGCCGTGCCGGGGAGGACACCCCGACGCCCACCGCCGGCCCGCGGGTCGTCCACGGCGTGGGCGGCGTGGGCGGCACCGGCAGCCACAGCCCCACCAGTGGCCGGCCGGCCGTCGTCCCGGGTGCGTTCGCCGGCTGGCATCGGGCGGGTCCCCTCGCGCTCGGCCGTCACCTTTCGGTCCTCACCCGATCGGGGCCGGGTGGCCTCCACGTCGGCGAGCCGGCGACGGTCCTCGTCGGTCATCCGCCGCTCCATGCCGGCGTGGTCGGCGTGGTCCTCGCCGTCGTCGCGGCGAGGGTTGGAGGCTGGCCTGTCAGTGCTCACGGGAGGGTCCTCTCGACGTTCGTCCAGCGCGGTCCACGCCGGGGGTCAGTGTGGCCTTACCCTGCGCCACGGTGCGTCATGCGCGCATCCAGGTTGCGTCTCGGACACACTGGTGCGATGAGCACGAACGGGGACTCGGAGGACCAGTCGAGACAGCGTGTCGGCGACGCGGACCGGCAGGAGGCGGTGACCGTCCTGGGCGAGCACTGGCGGGCCGGCCGGCTCGACCCTGCTGAGCATGAGCGGCGCACGACCGCCGCCTACCAGGCGGTGACGCGGGGCGACCTCGAGGCCTTGTTCTCAGACCTCCCCGGTGGGCTACCCCACACCGTGACGCCGAGCTCGGGCCCAGCAGT
>JALZBI010000465.1 GCA_030947565.1 Actinomycetota bacterium | reverse complement strand
GTGTCGTAGACGTCGAGCCCTTCGTCGCGGCGCCAGTCGCTGAACGAGCGGCGTTGTGCCGTGGTCATCTCGGGCTCGGGCAGCGGGAGGCCTGCGGTGTCCCAGAACGGCACGGGCGACCCGGCCTTCTCCATCCGGGCCGCCCACCGCGGCGGGGATTGTTCGATCGTCCACGGGTGCGCCCGGCTGACGAGGGTGCGCACCGCTGTGAGCACGTCGTCGCGCCGTCGGGCCACCGCTGCCGCGCTCGCGGCGCGCTGAGCCGCCGCTGACCCTGTGGGGAGCGCCGTGACGACGACCTGGTCGGCGGCAGCACGCACCACCGGTGAGGCCAGCCGGCCAGCCGTGCCGGGGACGGTGATCTTGCTGACGGCAAGCTCGGCGAGGCCCGCCAGACGCTGGTGCTCGGCATCGAGGTCCTCGTCCTGGAGGGCGAGGGTCGCACCGGCGCTCGTGAGGACGAAACCGGTGGTCGCCCCCAGACGCCGCGCGGTGACCACGATCTCGTCGGTCTCGCCACGAGTCGGCCGGGCGGCGATCGCGGCCACGAGGTCGTTCTCGAGGGTCGCCCCGATGCCGCCCATCGCGCGGGCGAGCGCCGGTGCGGACGCAGGGTCACGGGCCGCCGGCGTCACGAACCCGTCCAGGGCCAGCGCCCCGACCAGGGCCGAAGCCGTCGACCGGTCGGATAGGACCACCTCCCAGGTGCCCGGCTCCCGGCCACGCCGCACCAGCCGTTCGGCCGGGGTGAGGTCCGCCACGTCGGTGCCGGGTGCGGCGCTGTCGTCCAGCGTGGCGGTCATGGCGTCGGCGTGAGCCCCGAGGAGCGAACCGACCTCGTTCAACGCCGGGGCGAGCGCCTTCCGGAAGTCGGCGGGGTGAGGTGTGTCGAGGGCCGTACGGCCCACGGCGTCGAGATAGGCGGCCGTGACGAGGGTGCCCTCACGGGAGGTCGGGTCGGACCCCGCCGAGACGGCCAGGCGCGCCACGCCCGACATGGCCACGGCGCCGGAGGCGGGATCAAGGTCGAGGTAGCGCGTGTCGACGAGGTGGTCGACGACCAGCCGACCGGGCGATCCAGGCAGGGGATGCAACAGCCACACCCGAGCCGCGGCCGGGTCGGCCATCAGGGCATCAGTCATCGCCAGCACCGGGTCGGTGCTCAACCCAGACACCGTGCCTGTGCGGCCGTTTGGGGCGAGCAGCGCGGTGGCCGAAGGCCGCGCGAATGCTGCGCGGCCGGTGCTGCCGGCTCGAACGTCAGCACGGACGACCGCGACGCCGACGGTCGTGGCGTACAACGCACCGGGTGCGAGACCCGCAAGCGTGGCGGCGGCGAGCAGCCGTCCCTGCACCCACGCGCCATCTACCGTCGTCCCATCCGGTCGATGGACCACCTCGTCGACCGCTCCCGCCACCCGGTCGAGCCAGCGCGAGCGCCAGTCGTCGAGCCTCGCCGCGGTGACGGGGTCGAGGCCCACCGCGTAACCGGGGTTGGCCGCGACCGCGAGCGCGCTGCCCAGTCCCCGGAGCAGCGCGGCCTCCTGTTCCGCTCGCCACGTCGCGGAGACCGTGCCCGGTGGACCCCCGGTCGGCGACCGGGCGGCGACCGTCAAGAGCCCGGCCGCCACCTCGCCGGGTGACAGCCGGGCCCAGAGGGACTGCGCGAAGACCGGGTCGCGGGCCCACCCCTCGAGCAGCACGGTCGCGGTGGACACCGCCCAGGCGTCGCCCGCGGACACCGAGGTCAACGCATCGACCACGGCACCGGCGGCCCGATCGGCCTCCGTCCGGTGCAGGGCGGCCGTGACCAGGGGCAGTCCCCGGAGCGCCGCGTTGCGTGGGTCCGGGTCGGTCGTTCCCACCGCCCACATCGCGGCCGACCGTTGCCCGCCCCGGCCGACCGGCCCGTCACCGACCTCGGCGGCGAGGCCGCGAAGCCGGTGCGCGGCGACCCCGCCCGCGAGGTCGAGGTCGGCCATGGCGACGGCATACCGGCCGGCGACGACAGCCACCTCGGTCGCCTCACGCGAGCCGGCAGCGCCGCCGAGGAGCGCTAAGGGATGGGTCGGGATGGGTGGGGGCGGGCCGGCGGGCCGGACGTCGTCATAGGCCGTCTGCAGGCCGTCGGCGACCCGTTGCGCGGCGTCCAGTGCATCGCCGTACTCCGTGAGCACCGCCGCGGCCCGGGTCAGCCGGTCGGCGAGCGCCGCCGATCGAGCCCCCACCACCGCCGCCTCCGAACCGGCCTCCTGGGCGGCGGGTCCGGACCAGCCGTCGGTGACCTGGGTCGGGAGCGCCCTCGTCGCCGTGAGGGGGCTGCTCTCGACCTGGGTGGCCGCCACCCGCAGCCACCCCGCCGCCCGCCAGAGAC
>JALZBI010000126.1 GCA_030947565.1 Actinomycetota bacterium | reverse complement strand
GGTCTGAGACGTCCGAAACCGACAAACCCGTGAGTCCGGTCGATGAGGGGGGCGGTGCCGGCTGTGTCGGGGGGGGCGGCGGTGCTCGTGTGGCGAGGACCCGGCGGGCGGGGGCGATGAGGCCGATGAGCAGGACGAGCTCGCTCAGCGCCATCCCGGCCGCGACCCCCGCGCCCCACCCGGTGGCCGCGGCGCCGATCATGACCGCCAGGCCGACCACCGCCGACGCGAGGGTCCAGGCGAGGACGAGCCGCACCCGCCCTGCCGGCACGAGGAGGTTGCGGATCGGCGGGGTGGAGGCGCTGAGGAAGAGGAACGCCAGGCCGTACCAGACGCACACGTCGCGCGGCGCGGCCAGGTCGGCACCGAACAACAGCCCCGTCACCCAGGGCCCGAGCGCCGCGAACGCGACCCCGCCCGCCAGCCCGAGGCCGACGTGCGACAGGACCGCCAGCCGGTGCCGAGACGTCCGGTCGGCGGCATCCGGTTCCAGCACCCACCCCTGGAACGCGTTGCCCAAGGCCGTCACGGTGAACAGCCCCAACCGGTATGCCGCGTCGGCCGAGGCGAAGGGCGACGAGACCGCCGGGCGGAAGGCCAGCGTCACGACCGGCACCGGGGTGGACGCGTACGCGGTGGCGGCCAGGTTGATGCCGGCGGTGCCGAGGTGCTCGCTCAGCTCACCGGCCGAGCGGCGGACCGGCCAGGGCGTGAGATCGGAGCCGATGACGCTCGGGGTGACCCGACGCCGGAACAGCGTCAACGAGAAGACCACCGAGAGGGCCAGCAGGACGGGGTAGGACCAGACCGCTCCGGTGACGCTGACCAGGAGCGCCCCGACGAGGGCGGCGACCACCCGGGGCAGGGTGTCGTACCAGAGCAGCAGCCACGGCTCCCCGACGCCGATGCCGAACCAGGCCGGCGACAGCCCGAGCAGCGAGGTGGCGGCGGCCATGACCGCCGCGTCCACCCTGTGGCCGGTGACGGCGACGACGGCGCTGACGGTCGCACAGACGGGCAGGACGCCGAACAGGAGGAGGAACCGGGTCCGCAGGCTCGCGGCATACACCTCCGCCCGGCCAGCCGGGCCGGTGGCGCGGGCGACGAGCACCGGACCACCGACGTTCCAACCCCAGACCACGACGGTGGCGCCGACCAGGCCCACCGACTGGCCTGAGACAAAGCTCGACCAGCCCTGCGACCCGGAGACGCGGGCCACCACCGGCAGGAGCAGGAAGGGGGTGACGAGCGACAGCAGCGGCAGGAGAGTGAAGCCGGTCAGCCGCTTCAGCACGCCGCATCACCCGCCGTCGCGGTCACCCCTGCGGCGGCGGGGCGTCCTGCGGGCCCGGCTGGGCCGACCCGTAGGTCTGGCCCGGGGGGAGCGACCCGGTCGAACCCTGGCCGTAGGCCGGACCCTGGCCGACCGCGGGGTTACTTGGCCCGTTGGTGCCGAAGCTGACCTGCGGGGCCTGGCGCTCGAGGCCCTCGGTCTCGAAGTACTCGGCCTTGGTAACCCCGGCCATGCCGGCGATCATGTTGGTGGGGAGGGTCTCGACCTTGGTGTTGAGGGCCCGGACGTTGGCGTTGTAGTAGCGGCGGGCGCTGGCGATGCGGTCCTCGGTGCCGGTCAGCTCGCCCTGCAGCGCCATGAAGTTCTGGTTGGCCTTGAGGTCGGGGTAGGCCTCGGTGACCGACTGGAGGTTGACCAGCGCCCGGGTCAGCGCCCCCTCGGTCTGGGCCGCCTCAGCCGGACCCTGCCCAGGGGCCATCGCCGCGGCGCGGGCCCGGGTGACCTCGTCGAGGGTGCCGCGCTCGTGCGACGCGTAGCCCTTGACCGTCTCGACGAGGTTGCCGATGAGGTCGTGGCGGCGCTTCAGCTCGACGTCGATCTGGGCCCACGACTCCTGGACGACGTTGCGCAGCTTGACCAGCCCGTTGTAGAGCCCGGCGAAGACCAGACCCAGGACGACGAGGATGACGACGATGACGATGACGGCGGTCATGACGCCCAGCGTAGGGGCTCTCCGTCGGGGTCCCCGCGAAGTATCGGAGCGAAGCGGAGAACTTCGTGGGGTGGCTCTGCCTAGGCCCCGGCTAGGCCAGACCCAGGTCCTCGAGCGTGTACGCATACCGGTAGGGCACGCCCTCGGCCTCGATCTTCTCCCCCGCCCCGGTCGCCCGGTCGACCACGGTCGCGACCGCGGCGACCTCCCCGCCCGCCTCGCGCACCGCCTGGAGGGCGGTGATCGGCGACTGGCCCGTGGTCGTCGTGTCCTCGACGACGAGCACTCTCCGGCCCTGCACCGACGGCCCCTCGATGCGCTGCTGGAGACCGTGCGCCTTCCCCTCCTTGCGGACGACGAACGCGTCGCAGCGCTCACCGGCGGCGGCTGCGGCGTGCAGCATCGACGTCGCCACCGGGTCGGCGGCCATGGTCAGCCCGCCCACGGCGGCATACTCGACGTCCTTGGTCAGGTCGCGCATCACGATGCCCAGCAGCGGTGCCGCCTCCGCGTCGAGGGAGATGCGTCGCAGGTCGACGTAGTAGTCGGCCTCGCGTCCGCTGGACAGGGTGACCCGGCCGTGGACGATGGCCCGGTCGCGGATGATCTCGAGCAGGCGGGTCCGGGCGGTCTGTGCGTCGGTGGTCACGGCCCTCAGGCTATCGGCGGACGTCTCGACGGGCACGAACCCGGTTTGTCCCCTCTTCCCGCGTGGAAAACGGACTCGTGCCCGTCGACCGGTCCGCCTACCCTGGCCCGGATGCATGACGTGACCGTGGTCGGCTCCGGGGAGGAGCTGCGCGAGATCCTCGGAGCCCCGGTCAAGCGGGTCGTGGAGAAGGTGCGACCGCGGCTGTCCGCCGTGCACCGCGACTGGATCGGCGCGTCGCCGTTCCTGGTCCTGGCGACCGCGGACACCGACGGCCGGTGCGACGCCTCGCCGAAGGGTGACCCGGCCGGCTTCGTCCACGTGCTCGACGACACCACGCTCGTCATCCCGGAGCGGCCCGGCAACCGGCGGGCCGACGGCTACCTCAACATCCTGGCCAACCCGCACATCGGGCTGGTCTTCGTCATCCCCGGGCGCCCAGACACGTTGCGGGTCAACGGTTCTGCGCGGGTGGTGAAGGACGCGCCGTGGTTCGAGGACCTTGTCGTCCGCGGCCACCGACCAGTCCTGGCGTTGGAGGTCACCGTCGAGGAGGTGTTCTTCCACTGCGGCAAGGCGTTCATGCGCAGTGACCTGTGGAAGCCCGAGACCTGGACGCCCGAGGCCGTGCCGTCGCGGGCCCGCATCGCCCAGCAGCTCGAGCGGCCGGACGAGTCGATCGAGGACCTCGAGGCCTACTACGGGCCGCGCTACGCCGAGGGCCTGTACTAGCGCGTCAGCACGCCGTCGACCAGCATCGGCACCGCCTGGCTGGCATCCAGTTCGGCGGCGATGGTGACGTCCGACGCGTACCCGCGGCCGATGAGCTCCTGACCGCTCGCACAGGCCGCGAGCGCCTGGGCGAGCCTGCTCTCCACCAGCCGGTATGCCGCGGCGGCGGCCTGCGCCTCGTCGCTCACTCCCACGACCCCCAGGTCGACCAGCGCGGCGACCACCCCGCCGGCACCCCAGAGGTCTTCGATCGCCGGCCGCAGCGAGTCGTCCGGCCACCGTTCGCCTGCCGGGACCATCAGCACCGAGCCGCCCCGGTCGGCCAGCCACGAGGCGACCGCCCGCCGGTTCCGCAGCCCGGCGACGACGACCTCGACCCCGGCGTCGGCGAGCAGGGCGCAGATCGTCGACCCGTTGGGTGACGGGAGGACGACCTTCTTCACGCCGAGCGCCGACCGGAACGTCGCCGGTGACAGGCTGACCTCCCCGGGCGCCGCCGCCTCACGGGACACCGCCAGCGTGGCCCCGCGCGCCCGCGCCTCGTCGGCGGCCGAGGCGTCGGCCGAGGCGTCGGCCAACCGGTAGGGCAAGGCTTCGGCCGAGGCGTCAGCCAACCGGTAGGGCACGACGGCCACCCCCGCGTCCGCCGCGACACTGACCGTCGTCGAGAAGGTCAGCACGTCGACGACCACCGCCACGTCGACACGGTCAGCCAGGGCGGCCGCCCCCGTCGGCCCCCACTCCAGTAACACGCTCGCCTGGTCCACCCAGGCAGACTACGAGGATGACCGACCCCTCTGACACGACCGCGCTGCTGGCCGCCGAACGTGCGCTGCAGGTCGCCCAGCTGGCGGCCGACGCGGACGCCCTCGACCGGCTCCTCGACGAACGGTGCGTCTTCACCGGACCGGACGGGCGCCTCTACTCCAAGCAGGACGACCTCGACATCCAGCGCAGCGGCCAGCAACGGCTCACCCGGGTCGACGCCGACGAGGTCACCGGCATCGTGGAGGGGACGACGGGCGTCACCTGGTTCCTCGGCACCGTGGCCGGGGCGGTGGGCGAGCAGCAGTTCGACCAGCGGGTCCGCTACACCCGCACCTGGACGCATACGACCGACCGGGGCTGGCAGCTCCTCGCCGCCCACGTCAGCGCGGTCTAGCGCCAAAGGTCACCTTTGGCGGGGTCCCCGCGCCAAAGGTCACCTTTGGCGGGTCTCGTCATGTCGAGTGGTCACCTTCGGTCGTCTCCGAGCGCCGTATGCGGCACAAGGTGACCACTCAGCGCTCGCCAACCGCCAAAGGTGACCTTTGGCGGGGCTAAACGGGACCGCGAACCGCCAAAGGTGACCTTTGGCGGGGCCAAACGGGACCGCGAACCGCCAAAGGTGACCTTTGGCGGGCGCTCAGGACCGCGGTTCAGCTGCCCTGGGTGCGGCGGCGGCGGGCGATCGCGCCGGAGACGTCGCGCACCAGCAGGCGCGGCACCGCGCTCATGACGCCGACGAGCGCCTTGTACTGCGGCCCCGGCACGGAGACGATCTTGCCCTTGGCCGCGTCGTCGAGGCCTTGGTGGACGACCTTTGGTGCGTCGAGCCACATGAACTCCGGCAGCTTGGCCATGTTCATCCGGCCCCGCTCGTGGAACTCGGTATGCGTGAAGCCCGGGCACAACGCCATGCAGGTCACCCCGCTGCCCGCCAGCTCACGCGACAGTCCTTCGGAGAACAGGCGTACCCAGCCCTTGGCCGCGGAGTAAGTGCCCATCGCGGCGTACGAGGCGACCGACGAGACGTTGATGATCCCGCCGCGACCCCGGGTGCGCATCGCCCGGCCGGCGGCATGGGAGAGCACGAGGACCGCTGTGCAGAGCACATCGAGCATGGCCTCCTCGACCTCGACGTCGTTGGCGAGGAAGCCCTTCTTCTGCCCGTAGCCGGCGTTGTTGACGAGCAGGTCGACCGGGCGCACGTCGTCGCCCAGACGCTGGGCGACCTTCTCGATCTGGGCGCGGTCCGACAGGTCGGCGACGAGCACCTCGGAGCGCACCTTGTAGTCCCGGCGCAGCTCGTCGGAGACGTTCTCGAGCCGGGACCGGTCACGCGCCACGAGGACGATGTCGTGCCCGCGTTCGGCCAGCTGGCGGGCGAACTCGTAGCCGATCCCCGAGGTCGCTCCGGTCACCAGCGCGGTCGTCATGGGCGTCAGCGTAGGCGCATAGGGTTGATCGGTGCGCATCGCGACCTGGAACGTCAACTCCATCCGCTCCCGCATCGACCGCCTCGAGGCATGGCTGCAGAAGTCCGACGTCGACGTGCTTGCCATCCAGGAGACCAAGGCCCGCGAGGACCAGTTCCCCCGCGACCGCATCGAGACGCTCGGCTACGAGGTGGCCCACGTCGGGTTCAACCAGTGGAACGGCGTGGCCATCGCCTCCCGGGTCGGGCTGGCCGACGTGCAGGTCGGGTTCGCCGGTATGCCCGGGTGGGGCGAGCCGGTGGAGAGTGAGGCTCGGGCGATCGGGGCCACCGTCGGCGGCGTCCGGGTCTGGTCGCTCTACATCCCCAACGGGCGCAACATCGACGACCCGCACATGGTCTACAAGCTCGACTGGCTCCAGCACCTCGCGCAGGCGGCGAAGGGCTGGCTGGCCGACGACCCCGCGGCACAGGTCGCGCTCATGGGTGACTGGAACATCGCCCCCCGCGACGAGGACGTCTGGAGCATGGACTTCTACATCGACAAGTCGCACGTGTCGCCAGGGGAGCGGGCGGCCTTCCAGGGCGTCGTGGACGCCGGCTACCAGGACGTCGTCCGCCCACATGCGCCCGGACCGGGCACCTTCACCTACTGGGACTACCAGCAGCTGCGGTTCGCCAAGAAGCAGGGGATGCGGATCGACTTCGTGCTCGCCTCCCCGGCCCTGGCCGCGCGGGTCGACGGCGCCGTCATCGACCGCGAGGAGCGCAAAGGCAAGGGTGCGTCCGACCACGCGCCGGTCGTCGTCGAGCTGCGCGGCTGAGTTCGAAAAGGCTTGATGCCGCTCGGCCGCCGGCGGTTGGGTGAGGCATCAGGGACGACCTCACTCGCCTCGACCCGGCTACCGACACCCACCGCTTCCTCGCCACCGGCCAGACCGTGTGGTTCCAGGGGTGCTCCCCGCGCCTCACGAGCGCCAGCTGGTGCGGCCCGCGCCCGATTACCGCTTCGCGGCCGAGTCGACCACGACGATATCGACCCCAACACCTCCCCCCGGGGTCCACGCGTGTTCCCAAGACCCTGCACCCACCGGGACGGGGCTCCGGTGTGCGGCCGGCGCCCCTGCGCGGTCCTCGGCTGGGTCGGCGTGCACCTCGACCACCGCCGCCGTGGTGTGCTCACCGTGATGCTCCGGCACCACGTCGAGCCCCGGTTTTGCGCGCGGATGACCG
>JALZBI010000125.1 GCA_030947565.1 Actinomycetota bacterium | reverse complement strand
AGCGTGGGCTGGTCAGAGCTTCTCGTTGGAGCTGAGCTCATCGCCGTATTCATCGTCCTGAACCTCCATAGACGACGGCCTCACCCTGGGCGGCGTCGAGACCGAACGCGGTGTGGACGGCGCGGACCGCGTCGTCGAGCTGGTCGTCGCGGGTGACCACCGAGACGCGGATCTCGGAGGTCGAGATCATCTCGATGTTGATCCCGGCGTCGGCCAGAGCTTGGAACAGAGTCGCCGACACACCCGGGTGCGAACGCATTCCGGCTCCGATGAGGGACAGCTTGCCGATGTGGTCGTCGTAGAGGAGGGACGCGAAGCCGACTGTCGGCCGGATGGCGGAGAGCGCCTGCATGCCCGTCTGGCCGTCGGTCTTCGGCAGGGTGAACGAGATGTCAGTGAGCCCCGTCTCGGAGGCCGACACGTTCTGCACGATCATGTCGATGTTGATCTCCGCGCGGGCCACGGCCTGGAAGATCTTGGCCGCCATGCCGGCGCGGTCGGGCACGCCGACGACGGTGATCTTCGCCTCGTTGCGGTCATGGGCGACGCCGGCGATGATCGGGGCTTCCACAGGATCTCCTTCACGGGCACGGGGCTGGTCGCTGATCCAGGTGCCCTCGTAAGCCGAGAACGACGAGCGCACGTGGATGGGCATGTCGAAGCGGCGCGCGTACTCGACGCAGCGCAGGTGCAGGATCTTGGCCCCGCAGGCGGCCATCTCGAGCATCTCCTCGTTGGAGAGATGCTGCAGCTGGCGGGCGTTGGGGACGATGCGGGGATCAGCGGTGAAGACGCCGTCGACGTCGGTGTAGATCTCGCAGACGTCGGCGTCGAGCGCGGCGGCAAGGGCGACCGCCGTGGTGTCGGACCCACCCCGGCCGAGGGTCGTGATGTCCTTCGTGTCGACGCTGACACCCTGGAACCCGGCGACGATGGCGATGTGGCCGGCGTTGAGCGCGGTCTGGATGCGGCCCGGTGTGACGTCGATGATCCGTGCCTTGCCGTGCACCGCGTCGGTGATGACGCCGGCCTGCGAGCCGGTGAAGGAACGGGCCTCGTGGCCCAGGTTGGCGATGGCCATAGCCACGAGGGCCATCGAGATGCGCTCGCCGGACGTCAGGAGCATGTCGAGCTCGCGGCCCGGCGGCAGGGGGGTCACCTGGTTGGCCAGGTCGAGCAGCTCGTCCGTCGTGTCACCCATGGCGGAGACCACGACGCATACCGAGTGGCCCGCCTTTCGGGTCTCGACGATCCGCCGGGCGACGCGCTTGATGCTCTCGGCGTCGGCGACCGACGATCCGCCGTACTTCTGGACGACGAGGCTCACGGTGGGTGGTGCTCCTTGATGGGGGACCCCTGAGTTTATCGGGGGTATGCGGCGCGCTCGGCCAACGCCTCATGGTGAGACGTCCACCATCGGGAGGCCCCGGAGAGATAGGTGGCGGCGGCGGCCGCCATGAGGACCGGAGCGCCCAGAGACCCGGGGGCCACGAACGACGGTGTGACGATCGCCCGGTCCAGGGCCTGGAACGCAGGCACGACGGTCCGGGAGGAGCAGCGTCGGCACGACGCCAGTGTGACGGTGGATCACCCTTCCCGACGAGCCTCAGTCCTCAGAACGGAGGCGGGTCGAGCGCGCTCGCGTCGACGATCTCGGCCTCCGAGACCGGACGGGCCAGCGGGTCGTCGTAGGCGTGTCGCTGGGTGACATAGCTCCGGCGAGATGCCGTGGTCCAGAGCACCGAACCGTCGACATCACCGGTGGCGGTCCAGGTGCCCCGGGTCTTGTGGTTGTGGTGCCGCCGGTGCTTGGCCGACAGGTTGGCCACAGCGGTGGGCCCGACCGGCCACGGCCGGGCGTGGTCGATGTCGCAGCGGTCGGCGGTCGTCGTGCATCCCGGTGCGCGACAGACACCGTCGAGGGCTGCGACCGTGTCGGCCATGGCCTGGGTGGGGCGGTAGCGGAAGGTCGACACGTCGAGGGCGGCTCCGGTCACCGGATCCGTGACGATCCGCCGCCAGACCGACCCGGACGACATGGCCAGCTGCCGGGCCTGCGCCCCACCGATGAAGCCGTATCCGGGCAGCTCGGCGACTGCGGGACCTGCTCCGCCGCCAGCACCGCCGCCACAGTCAGCACCGCCAGCGGCGCCAGCACCCTCGGCGCCGTCGAACCCGCCGAGGAGGGTCGTCATGGGCACAACCAGGGTGACCCGGGCGGGCGGGGGCCGGCCGACGAACGTCGCCGCCGATCCTGGGGGCACGACGGCCGGCGAGGTCCAGCCGTAGAGGACGAGGTCGAGGGCGACGTCGCTTCGCAGCTGCGCGAGGGTGCGGGCGTCGCCGGCGGCGCGCAGCCGCCGGGCCAGGTCGTCGACCCGGTCCATCGCCGCGGTGACCCGGCCGGCCTCACCCGTCACGATCAGTGTGCCGGTGCCGTCGTCCTCGATGACGCCGTATGCGGTGCGCTGGGTGAGCGCCTCCGCCCGCGCCGCCGCCGGGTCGGGAGTGTGCAGCACGACCTGGCGGCGCAGCTCGCGGCAGAACGCTCGATGCGAGCGCACACTGCCGTCGGCGTTGCGGGCCAGGAGCCGCGTGCAGATTGCCCGGGTCTCCTCCGGACCGATGCCGCGCGTGTCGTGGTGCACCCGCAGTGCGCGGTCGAGACCGACCTCTCCGCTGTCGAGTGCGCCCAATAGCACCGAGGCGCGGCCGTCCTCATCGAGCGCCAGGTCGAGCCGCCGGGTCACCTGTGCCTCGGACAGACCGGTGGCTAGCACGACCTCGTCGACGGCTGCCGTGCGGCTCTCGTGCCGCAGCGCCGTCGGCGTGAGCCCGGCCCGCGGACCGGCCATCGCGGCCCGGTCGTCGTCGAGGTGGCGACACTGCTCAGACACCGCCTCGTGCAGACGCCGCAGCGCGGCCAGACCCCGCGAGTCGGCCCAGGCCTTCACCCGTTCGACGGCCTCGAGGACCTGAAGCTCCTCCTCGATCCAGGATGCCGGGAGCTCACCCACCCGACGGTCGGCCAGCACCGCGGAGCGAACCGCCCAATGGGCATCGGTCATCTCCTCATGGGCCACGGTCGTGACCAGCTCGGGCGGCAGCTCGAGGCGCGCCAGGGCAGCAGCGACGGACTCGTCGGTCGCGCTCATCGGCATACCTCCGGCTGGTCGAACTGATGTTCGATCCTACCGCACCAGACGCCTGCTCACCAGGGTTGTCCACCGCACATCGCGTTGTGGGACAACGGGATCCGTCAGGGATGAAGCGCGTCGAACTCGGCCTCGGAGACGACGTCGTCGTCGGCGTCGAGTCTCAGGTGGGCGAGCACCGACTGCAACACGCGCAGCGAGCTGGCCGCCCGGTCGCCCCATGTCGAGAGGTAGGAGAACTGCCACCACCACAGCGCCTCGACGGGCCGCCCGTCGTCGTAGTGGGTCAGCGCGTGGGTCAGCGCGGCGACGATGTCGACGATGTCGTTCGACAGGGAGCCTCGCGTCAGCTCGGCCCGGGTCACGGGGTCGACCACGTCGGCGTAGTCGTCGAGGCCCTCTAGGAGGTTGCTGAGGCTGTCGCGCAGCGGGTCGAGGTCAGGGTCGGGCCCAGGGTCGTTCTCGAACCGTTCGACGAGCACGATGTCCTGAATCGCCCCCAGCCGGGACCCGGTCAGCAGGAGCTGAGCCGTGGCCAGGAGCAGCAACGGGATGGCGGTGTCGGCCACCTGCCCAGATGCCACCTCCGTCACGGTCGTCAGGTAGCTGCGGGTGTCTCGGGCGGACTCCGCCGCGATGGCCAGCAGCTCCTCACGCTCGCTGTCGTCGCCAACGGCCACGGCGTCGGTATGCGCGTGCACGTCGGTGTCGCCGACGAGGTCATCGTGCGTCTGAGTCTCGTCAGTCTCGTCAGTCTCGTCAGTCTCGTCAGTCTCGTCAGTCATGCATCGGCCGCCGTCCTTCGAATGCCCGGCCCAGGGTCACCTCGTCAGCGTATTCGAGGTCGCCCCCGACCGGCAGACCAGAAGCCAGCCGAGTGATGACGAGGCCGGTGCCCCGCAGCGACCGGGACAGGTAGGTGGCCGTCGCCTCGCCCTGGATGTTGGGGTCGGTGGCGATGATGAGCTCGGTCACCGTGCCGTCGGCGAGCCGCAGGAGCAGCTCGCGGATCCGCAGGTCCTCGGGGCCGATGCCATCCATCGGCGAGATCGCGCCACCGAGCACGTGGTAGGTGCCGCGGAACTCCCGGGTGCGCTCGACGGCGACGACGTCCTTGGGCTCCTCGACGACACAGATCGCGGTCTGGTCGCGCCGCGAGTCGGCGCAGATGCGGCACAGCACGGCCTGGGCGACGTTGCCGCACCGGTCGCAGAACCGCATCTTGGCCTTGACCTCGGTGAGCACATCCACCAGCCGGGTGACGTCGGCCGGATCGGCGCGGAGCAGGTGGAAGGCGATGCGCTGCGCGGACTTGGGCCCGACGCCGGGAAGCCGGCCGAGCTCGTCGATGAGGTCCTGGACCACGCCTTCGTACACGGCCGTCAGCCTATGTGTCGCGGCCGACGCCCCTGGTCAGCCGGGCCCACCGGGGCAGTAGTCCGGCGTCAGTCCCTGACCGGGGCCGTCTCACGCAGCGGTTCGCCCCACCGCTCCTCGATACGGCCGAGCCGCCACACGGCGAGGGCCAACACCCACGTGACGACGAACAGACCGACGATCCAGAACCCCACGTCCTGCAGGTCGAGCGCACCGACCGCGGCCAGCGGTCCGCCGGTGATGTCGAGCTTCGCCGTGAGGATCGACATCAGCTCGATGACGCCGATGACGAGCGCGACCGCGACCGAGAGGGAGGTGACGGTGATGTTGTAGTAGATCTTGCGCACCGGGTTGGCGAACGCCCACCCGTAGGCGAAGTTCATGAACGAGCCGTCGATCGAGTCGAGCAGTGACATCCCCGCCGCGAAGAGCACCGGCAGCGTGAGGATCGCCCACCACGGCAGCGCCGCCGCGGCCGCTCCACCGGCGACGACGAGCAGCCCCACCTCGGTGACGGTGTCGAAGCCCAGGCCGAACAGCAGCCCGACGGGGTACATGTGCCACGGCTTGGTGACCGCGCGCGTGGCTCGCCCCAGGATCCGGATGAGGAACCCACGCTGGTCGAGCTGCTTCTCGAGCTCGTGCTCGTCGTAGCGGCCGGACCGCATCCTCCGGAACACCTTGAGGATGCCGATGAGGGCCGCGAGGTTGACCAGGCCGATGAGGACGAGGAACACCCCTGACACCGCCGTGCCCCAGACCCCGGTGACCTGCTGCAGCGACGACTGGTCGTCCTCGATGGCGCCGGCCAGCGCGCGGATGCCGAACGCCAGCAGCGCCACCATGACGAACACCACCGAGCTGTGGCCCAGGCTGAACCAGAACCCGACGCTCATGGGCCGCTGGCCCTCCGTCATGAGCTTGCGCGTCGTGTTGTCGATGGCGGCGATGTGGTCGGCGTCGAACGCGTGACGCAGGCCCAACGTGTAAGCGGTGACGCCGAGGCCGATGCCGAACAGCTGTCCCCCGACCTGGTAGCCCGCGGGCACGACGAGCGCGACCAGCGAGCCCCAGCCGAGCAGGTGCAGCAGCAGGACGAACGCGGCCATCCCGACCAGCGAACGCCGCTCGCCCTCCCGCAGGGCCAGCCGCTGCGTCAGTGTCACCACGACCGTCACCCTAGGTCGGAGTCAGCCCTTATTGCAAGGAGATCGCAATAAGGGCTCAGGTCCCCAGAGCCGGGCCCGACTCCGACGGGATCTCGTTGTAGCCGGACGCCCGCCCTTGACCCGAGAGACCGGCGATGGCGTCCATGATCTCGTCGGTCACCTCCCGGCGCGCCCGCCCCTGCGGCACACCGGCATACCGCTCCGTGAAGTGCAGTGCCGGGCCGAAGGTGACGCTGACCTTCGCCAGCCGCGGGAAGCGCGCCTCGACCGGCTGGATGTCCTGCGTGCCGGCCAGGGCGACCGGGACGACGGGCACCTTGGCGGTGAGGGCGAGGTAGCCGACCCCGGTGCGGCCGCGGTAGAGCCGGCCGTCCCGCGACCGGGTGCCCTCCGGGTAGATCCCGAACGCCTCGCCCTGTCCTAGGACCGCGAGCGCCGCCTCGAGCGACTCCTGGGCCGCCCGCGAGGAGTGCCGGTCCACCGGGATCGCCCCGAGGGACTCGAACATCTCGCGGGTGACCCGACCCCGCGCGCCGGTCCTGGTGAAGTAGTCGTCCTTGGCCAGGAAGCGCACCTGCCGCGGCGCCGCGAGGGGGATGGCGAAGGAGTCGATGAACGACAGGTGGTTGCTCGCGAGGATGACCCCGCCGGTCGGGGGGACGTTCTCGGTGCCCTGGATGGTCGGCCGGTAGAGCACGCGGGTGAGTGGCTTCAGCACTGTGTGCCCGAGCCGGTAGAACATGCCGTCGACCCTAGTGCGCACGTCTGGCGGCGCGTCGCGTCGTCTTAACGGACCGCCGAAGGTATGCCGCGTGCGCCCTTTCCGTGCGACGCTGCCGGTGGAGTCCTCCCACTCGCCGACACCCACCGACATTCACCACCACTGGTCGCCGCCACGGAGGTCGTCACCAGCAGATCCGGTCAGTCCTCGAGCTCGCCGATGAGCTGGCCGCCGAGAACGCGCTCGATCACCTGGCGGCCCGAGGAACCGGATGCGGCGATGTCCTCGTCGTCGTCACTCACCGAGTCGTCCGGCCTCGTGGCTGCGGCCGGGCTTGCCGTCGCGGCAGCGGCCGCCGCGACCGCCCGGCTGCGGGGCGTGCTCCGGGGTGGGGTCGGTCCCTGGTC
>JALZBI010000124.1 GCA_030947565.1 Actinomycetota bacterium | reverse complement strand
GCGATCACGAGAGCGTCGCGGGACCCGAGCGGCCGCGCGGCGAGACGCTCGAGCGGGGAGCCCTCCGGGTCGTCGTCGCCCAGGACGACCACCCGCAGACCGGCGACGGCGCCGATCGTCGCCATGGCCTCGGCGATGGCGTTGCGGCTGGTGACGACGAGCTCGCCTGGTCGATGTTCGGTGACCTCGCTCATCACCTCACCCTGTCAGAGCCGCCGTCAGGGCGCGAGAATCCCGGTATGCCCATCGGTCGTCTGCATCATGTCGTCCTGGACACAGCGGACCCGGAGGCCCTGGCCCGGTTCTGGTCGGCCCTGCTGGGTCAGCCGGTCACGTATGCGTCCGAGAACTGGGTCGTCGTCGCGCCCGACGACCACACGTCGGGTTTGGCCTTCCAGCTCGCGCCCGACCACCGGCCGCCGGTCTGGGGTGACTGCGACCGTCCCCAGCAGGTGCACCCCGACGTCATGGTCGACGACGTGGGCGCGGCTGAACGGGCCATCGAGGAGCTCGGGGCCACCCGGCTCGCCTCACCGGACGGCTCCGTCTGGGCCGACCCGGCCGGCCATCCGTTCTGCCTGGTCCCACGGCCGGGCTGGGCGCCTCCCGTCGGCTGACCGGTCAGGTCGACGGGCACGAACTCCGAAGCGAGACTCAGGACGGCCCTATGGGCCCTTCGTGCCCGCTGACCGGTCCGGGCCCAGCCGGCCCAGGTCAGCGGCGCGCCCAGCCGTCCGAGCCCCCCGAACCGCGAAGAGACCCTCGTGGGGCGAAGATGGCGCCCATGACGTTCACGGAGGTGGTCGAGACCGTCGGCACGGTGGTCGACGGGGCAGGTGTCGCGGTCATCGTCGTCGGCGTGCTCAGCGCGGTCGTCGTCGCGGTGCGGGCGCTGAGCGCCCACGAGAGCGGGGTCTATCCGCTCTTCCGGCGGCACCTCGGACGGTCGATCCTGCTCGGCCTCGAGCTGCTGGTGGCGGCCGACATCATCCGCACCGTGGCGGTGACCCCGACCCTGGGCAGTGTCGGGGTGCTCGCGGTCATTGTCGTCATCCGGACGTTCCTCAGCTGGTCGCTCGAGCTCGAGATCTCCGGGCGGTGGCCGTGGCAGCGCGACCCCGACGCCCCTCCGACGGCGACGGACGCCCCCGCCGCCAACGGCTGAGGGGCGTCCGAGGAGGCCAGCGGTCGAGTCGGGTCAGCCCGCCGGGGCGCTGGTGACCTGCGCCCGGGACGCGATCGCCGCCGTGATCTCCTCGATCGCCTGCTCCACCGGTATGCCGTTGCGCTGCGACCCGTCGCGGTAGCGGAACGACACAGCGCCCGCGGCGCGGTCGTCCTCCCCCGCGATGAGCACGAAGGGCACCTTCGCCTTGCTGGCGTTGCGGATCTTCTTGGGGAACCGGTCGTCCGAGGCGTCCAGCTCGATGCGAACTCCCTTGCGTCGCAGCTGGTTCAGGACGTCCTGGAGGTAGTCGGCATACTCCTCGGCCACCGGCACCCCGAGCACCTGCACCGGCGAGAGCCACACCGGGAACGCCCCCGCGTAGTGCTCCACCAGGACCGCCATGAACCGCTCGATCGAGCCGAACTTCGCCGAGTGGATCATCACCGGCTGCTGGCGGGACCCGTCGGCCGCCTGATACTCCAGCTGGAACCCGGCCGGCTGGGCGAAGTCGTACTGCACGGTCGACATCTGCCAGGTGCGACCGATGGCGTCGCGGGCCTGCACCGAGATCTTGGGGCCGTAGAACGCGGCCCCCCCCGGGTCCGGGACAAGGTCGAGCCCGGTCTCCCGCGCGGCGCGCTCGAGGGCGGCGGTGGCCACCTGCCACTGTGCGTCCGTGCCGATGAACTTGTCCTTGGTGTCGTCCCGGGTGGACAGCTCGAGGTAGTAGTCGTTGAGCCCGAAGTCGCGCAGCAGGCTCAGCACGAAGCTGAGCAGGTGCTTGACCTCCGCCTCCGCGCCCTCGACCGTCACGTAGGAGTGCGAGTCGTCCTGGGTCATCCCCCTGACCCGCGAAAGTCCATGCACGACACCGGACTTCTCGAAGCGGTAGACCGACCCGAACTCGAACAGCCGCAGCGGCAGCTCTCGGTAAGAGCGCCCCCGGGAGCGGTAGATGAGGTTGTGCATCGGGCAGTTCATGGCCTTGAGGCGGTACTCAGCGCCCTCCATGGCCATCGCCGGGAACATGCTCTCGGCGAAGTAGGGCAGATGCCCGGAGGTGTAGAACAGGCCGTCCTTGCTGATGTGCGGCGTGCCGACGTAGTCGAACCCCTCCTCGATGTGCCGCCGGCGGACGTAGTCCTCCATCTCCCGCTTGATGACGCCACCCTTGGGGTGGTAGACCGCGAGGCCCGAGCCCAGCTCGTCGGGGAAGGAGTAGAGGTCGAGCTCGACCCCGAGCTTGCGGTGGTCGCGCTTCTCGGCCTCGGCCAGCCTCTCCACGTGCGCTCGCAGATCCTCTTTGCTCGGCCACGCGGTGCCGTAGACCCGTTGGAGCTGCGGGTTCTTCTCCGAGCCGCGCCAGTATGCGGCGGCGCTGCGCGTGAGCTTGAACGCGTTGCCGATCAGCTTGGTGTTGGGCAGGTGCGGGCCGCGGCACAGGTCCTTCCACGCCAGCTCGCCGCCCCGCCGGTGGTTGTCGTAGATCGTCAGCTCGCCACCGCCGATCTCCCCGGTGGCGCCCTCGACTGCGTCGAGGCCACCACCGTGGGCCCCCGCGTCTGCCCCCTCAGCGGCGTCGGCCGCCGCGTCACCCTGGCTGCCCTTCAGCTCGATGAGCTCGAGCTTGTACGGCTCGTGGGCCAGCTCGGCGCGGGCGTCGTCGTCGGACGTCACTCGACGCGAGAAGGTCTGACCCTCGTTGATGATCTTCTGCATCGCCCGTTCGAGCGCTTTGAGGTCGTCGGGCGTAAAGGGCGTCTCGACGTCGAAGTCGTAGTAGAAGCCGTCGCGGATCGGCGGGCCGATGCCGAGCATGGCCTTGGGGTTGACCTCCTGCACGGCCTGCGCGAGCACGTGGGCGGCCGAGTGGCGCAGCACGGAGAGCCCGTCCGGGGAGTCGATGGTCACCGGCTCGACCGTGTCGCCGTCGGACAGGACGTGGGCGAGATCGACGAGCCGGTCGTCGATGCGCGCCACGACGACGGCTCGGTCGCCACCCGTCAGCTCGAAGAGGTCGCCCGCGGTCGTGCCCTCGGCCACCGATCGCTCGCTCCCGGCGACGGACACGGTGATCTGGGCAGACATGGTGGAGCACTCCTGACGGTCCGAGGACAGTGGCGGTATGCCGCGTGGTCGCGGCCACCAGCAAGGCTATCGACCGCGCCGCGACGGTCGCGACGCAGTTCCAGGCGGGTCGAGACCGCCCCCACCCCGACCGGACTCACATGGTTGTTCGTTTCGGGCGGCGTAACGCCGCGAAACCAACAACCACGTGAGTCCGGTCGGGTGTGAGTGGGGTATTCAGAGCGTGGTGGGGGTGACCGTCGCGACGAGGTGCTCGCCGCTCCCCCTGGCGGGGACCAGGACGACCAGCCGGGCGTCGTCCGACACCGCCAGCCTCGCGGTGCTGGGCAGCGTCACCGGCTTCCGGAACCACACCGTGGACGACCCCTCCGCTGGGAGGCGAGCCCCGAGCGAGGCGAGCACCCGCGCATACGAGAACATCCCGTGCGCGATCGCCCGGTCGAAGCCGAACGCCCGGGCCGGCAGCGCGTGCAGGTGGATCGGGTTCACGTCGCCCGACACCGACGCGTACCGCCGCCCGGCGTCCTCGGCGAACCGCATCTGCGTGATGGCGCGCGGCACGACGTCGGCGACGTCCGGCGGGCCGTCCGGCGCCATGGCCTCGTCACCGCCCCCCCGCGCAAGGTAGGTGCTCACACCGCGCCAGACCACGACGTCTCTGGACGACACCTCCGCGACGAGGTCGACGGCGCGACCGCGCCGGTGGGTGCGCAGGTCCGTGGCGTGGACGCTGACGTCGAGGGACTCGCCGTACTCGAGGGGACGCGTCCACGTGATCCGGTTCGTGACGTGGATCAGACCAACCATCGCCAGCGGGAAGTCCCGACGCGACATCACCGCCGCCTGGAGCGGGAACCCGAGCAGGTGCGGCCAGGTCATCGGAGGGTGCAGCCCGACGGTGAATCCGCAGGTATGCGCGTAGTCCACTACAGCTGCCGGGTCCACGACCACGCCCCGCCACTCGCCCACGACATCAGGGAGGGTGGATCCTCCCCGCCTCGTCCCCGTGAGCGCCCGTGCGAAGACCCGCCTGAGGTCCGGCGCGCCGTCGAACGACAGCACCTCGGCCACGTCACGCCCCCAGCAGGCTCTGGCCGCACACGCGCACGACGTTGCCGGTGACCCCGGCGTTGGCGTCCTGGCTGAGCCAAGCGACCGTCTCGGCGACGTCGAGCGGAAGGCCCCCCTGAGAGAGCGAGTTGAGCCGTCGCCCGATCTCTCGAGTGGCGAGCGGGATTCTGGCGGTCATCTCGGTCTCGATGAACCCGGGGGCTACCGCGTTGACGGTGATGGCGCGGGCGTGCAGCTCGGGAGACCCGCCGAGCGCCTCGACCAGTCCGATGATCCCGGCCTTGGAGGCCGCGTAGTTGGTCTGCCCGCGGTTGCCCGCGATCCCGGCGATGGACGAGACACAGACGACGTGCCCGCCGTCGGCCAGGCCGCCGGGAGCAAGGATGGCCTCGTTCATCCGCAGGACCGACCCGAGGTTGACGTCGAGCACCGACCGCCACCGGTCAGCGTCGAGGTTGACGAGCAGCCGGTCGCGCGTGATGCCGGCGTTGTGGACGACGATGTCGAGCGAGCCGTGTCGCGTGCGGGCGTGCTGGACGATCCGCTGGCCCGCGTCGGGGGCGGTGACGTCGAGCTGCAGGGCGGTGCCGCCGATCCGGTTCGCCGTGCGGGCCAGGCCCTCCCCGGCGGCCGGGACGTCGACACAGACCACGGTGGCCCCGTCGCGAGCCAGCACCTCGGCGATGGCGGCCCCGATGCCACGGGCGGCGCCGGTGACCACGGCGACCTTCCCGGCAAGCGGGTGGACCCAGTCCTCGGGCGGCTCCGAGATGCCCCCGCCGGCCGGACCGCTGAGACCAACTGGACCGCCGAGACCGGCCGGACCGCCGAGACCGGCCGCACCCACCTCGACCGTCTGGCCGTCGACGTAGGCGGACCGTCCGGAGAGCAGGAACCGGATGGTCGCGTCGACGTTGGCGTCCGCGCCAGGTGCGACGAGCACGAGGTTGGCCGTGGCCCCCGCGCGGAGCTCTTTGCCCACCGAGCGGGTGATCCCCTCGAGCGACTGCCGGACCGCGCGCAGCGTCGGCCCGTCGGCGAGGCCGTGCTCACGTCCGAGAAGGACGACGCGGCCACTGGGGGCCAGCCGCTTCAGCGCGGGACCGACGAGGGTGCGCACGATGTCGAGCTCGGCGGGGGTCTCGACGGCCGACAGGTCGGCGACCACCGCGGCGAGCCGCTGCGGGCCGTCGGCGTCGGCGAGGACGTCGATCCGTTCGGCCGACAGCAGCTCGCGCACGTGGGCTGCGAGTGGCGCCCGCCCGTGCTTTCCACTGGGCCCCGCCACCAGCACGGGGCCCTCGACGAGGGGGTCGCCCGGCGCATACCGGCGCAGGGTCGTGGGTCGCGGCAAGCCGAGCCGGGAGGCCAGCTGCCGGCCGACACGGCTGTTGACGAGCTGGGTGTAGGTGTCGGCCATGGCTAGGCCGCCTCAAGGACGGCGACGACGCCTTGGCCGCCGGCCGCGCAGATCGAGATCAGCCCACGCGCACCGGAGCCCTTCTCGTGCAACGACTTCGCGAGACTGGCGACGATGCGCCCGCCGGTCGCGGCGAAGGGGTGGCCGGTCCCTAGCGACGAGCCATGGACGTTGAGCCGGGCGGGGTCGATGGCCCCCAGCGGCGCGTCGAGGCCGAGCCGGTCACGGCAGTAAGCGGCGTCGAGCCAGGCCGCCTGGGCGGTGAGCACGGTCGCCGCGAACGCCTCGTGGACCTCGACGAGCTCGAAGTCCTGCAGCGACATCCCCAGCCGGTCGAGCAAGCGAGGGACGGCGTAGACCGGGGCCATGAGCAGCCCCTCCCCCCCGTGCACGTAGTCGACCGCGGCGGTCTCCGCGTCTACGAGGTAGGCCAGCGGCGCCAGGCCGTGGTCGGCCGCCCACGCGTCGCTGCCCAGCAGCACCGCCGACGCCCCGTCGGTGAGCGGGGTGGAGTTGCCCGCAGTCATCGTCGCGCCGTCGCCGCGGCCGAACACCGGCTGGAGCGTGGCCAGCTTCTCCAGAGAGGTGTCGGGCCGCAGGTTGTCGTCCCGGGACAGGCCGAGGTAGGGCGTGACGAGGTCGTCGAAAAAGCCGGTCTCGTAGGCCGCGGCGAGGGCGTGGTGGCTGCGCACCGTGAGCTCGTCCTGGGCCTCCCGGGTGATGCCCCACTCCTGGGCAGTGAGGGCCATGTGCTCGCCCATCGACATTCCCGTGCGCGGCTCGACGTTGCGCGGCGCCGAGGGGACGAGGTGCCCGGGGCGGATCGAGGCGAAGGCCTTGGCGCGGGCGACCGGCGTACGAGCGGCGTTGGCGCGCAACAGGGCTCGGCGCAGCCCGTCGCTCACCGCGATCGGTGCGTCGGACGCGGAGTCGACGCCACCGGCGACGCCGGACTCTACCTGGCCCAGCGCGATCTTGTTGGCCACGAGGATGGTGGCCTCCAACCCGGTGCCGCAGGCCTGCTGCACGTCGTAGGCCGGGGTGGTCGCAGCGAGGGACGAGCCGAGGACGGACTCCCGGGTC
>JALZBI010000012.1 GCA_030947565.1 Actinomycetota bacterium | reverse complement strand
GGCCGTGGGTGTATGCCGCCGCGACCTTGGCGGCGACGACCTGGTCGGTCTCTCCGTGGCCTTCCCGACGTTCGCTGTGGCCGACGACGACATAGGTGCACCCCAGCTTGGCCAGGAAGGCCCCAGAGATGTCACCGGTGTAGGCGCCGGACGCATACGGAGACAGGTCCTGGGCACCGAACGTCAGGCCCAGCCGATCGGCCTCGATGAGGGTCTGGACGGAGCGCAGGTCGGTGAACGGCGGCAGCACCGCCACCTCGACGGCGCCGTAGTCGTGCTTCGCGTCGCGCAGGGTCCAGTCGAGCTTCTGCACCAGGTGGGTGGCCTGGAGGTGGTCGAGGTTCATCTTCCAGTTGCCCGCCATGAGCGGGGTACGCCCGTCGGCACCGGTCGTCGGCGACATCAGGCGTTGTGCTCGTGCGTCTCGTCGAGCACGGTCAGGCCGGGCAGCTCCTTGCCCTCGAGGTACTCCAGGCTGGCCCCGCCCCCAGTGGAGATGTGGCCGAACTGGCTGTCCTCGAACCCGAGCTGCCGGACGGCCGCCGCGGAGTCGCCGCCCCCGACCACGGTCAGAGCTCCGCGGGTCGTGGCGTTCACCAGGGCTTTCGCCAGCTCGCGGGTCCCCTCGGCGTAGGGCGCCATCTCGAACGCGCCCATCGGGCCGTTCCAGAAGACGGTCCGCGCGTCCGCGAGCTTGTCGGCGAACAGCCGGGCGGAGTCGGGCCCGATGTCGAGCCCCATGCGGTCGGCCGGGATGGCGCCGGCGGCGACGATGTCATGGTCCGCATCGGCCGAGAACGAGGATGCCGCAACGACATCGGTGGGCAGGACGATCTCGACGCCTGTGGCCCGAGCCTCGTCGAGGTAGCCCTTCACCGTCTCCACCTGGTCGGCCTCGAGCAGGCTGGTGCCGACCTCGTGACCCTGGGCCTTGAGGAAGGTGAACGCCATCCCTCCCCCGATCAGCAGCCGGTCGGCGGTGCCGAGCAGGTTGCCGATGACCCCGAGCTTGTCGGAGACCTTGGCGCCGCCCAGCACCACGGCATACGGGCGTTCGGGGTTCTTCGTGAGCCGCTGGAGCACGTCGACCTCGGTCGACACCAGCCCACCGGTGGCGTGCGGGAGGAGCCGGGCGACGTCGTAGACCGACGCCTGCTTGCGGTGCACCACCCCGAACCCGTCGGAGACGAAGACGTCGGCGAGCGAGGCGAGGGCCTGGGCGAACCCGGCCCGTTCCTCGTCGGTCTTGGCCGTCTCCCCCGGGTTGAACCGGAGGTTCTCCAGCAGCACGACGTCGCCGTCGCCCGCCCCGGCGACGGTCTCCTGCGCGGAGTCGCCCACCGTGTCGTGGGCGAAGGCGACCGGCTGGTCGAGCAGCTGGGCCAGCCGCTGGGCGACGGGCGCCAGGGAGTAGCGCTCCTCGGGGGCGCCCTTGGGACGCCCGAGGTGAGCACACACGATGACGCGTGCGCCCGCCTCGGAGAGGACCTTGATCGTCGGCACCGACGCGCGGATTCGGCCGTCGTCGGTGATCGTCTGGCCGTCCAGCGGGACGTTGAGGTCGGACCGGACGAGCACACGCTGACCGCGCAGCTCGCCGGCGGACACAAGGTCGGCGAGAGTCTTCAACGGACTCAGCGGACCATCAGAGGTCGCGGCCGACGAAGGTGACGAGGTCGACCAGCCGGTTGGAGTAGCCCCACTCGTTGTCGTACCAGCCGACGACCTTGACCTGGTTGCCCAGGACCTTGGTCAGGCCGGCGTCGAAGATGCACGAGTGCGGGTCGGTGACGATGTCGCTGCTGACGATCTGGTCCTCGGTATACTTGAGGATGCCCTTCATGGGGCCGTCAGCCGCCGCCTTGACGATCGCGTTGACCTCGTCGGCCGTGGTCTCGCGACCGGCTTCGAAGGTGAGGTCGGTGGCCGACCCGGTCGGGATCGGGACCCGCAACGCAAACCCGTCGAGCTTGCCCTTCAGCTGCGGCAGCACGAGACCGATCGCCTTGGCTGCGCCCGTGGAGGTGGGCACGATGTTGAGGGCCGCGGCACGGGCGCGACGCAGGTCCTTGTGCGGGCCGTCCTGGAGGTTCTGGTCCTGGGTGTAGGCGTGGATGGTCGTCATCAGGCCCTTGACGATGGTGAGCTCGTCGTTGAGCGCCTTGGCCATCGGCGCCAGGCAGTTCGTCGTGCACGACGCGTTGGAGATGATGGTGTGCGCGGCGGGGTCGTAGTCGCCGTCGTTGACGCCCATGACGATGGTGACGTCCTCGTTCTTCGCCGGCGCGGAGATGATGACCTTCTTGGCACCGTTGTCGACATGCGTCTTGGCCTTGACCGCGTCAGTGAACAGGCCGGTCGACTCGATGACGACGTCGGCCCCGAGGTCGCCCCACTTGAGGGCGCTGGGGTCGCGCTCGGCGAAAGCCTTGAACGCCTTGCCGTCGACGCTGATGGAGTCCTCGCTCGAGGTGACCTCGCCGCCGAGGCGACCCAGGATCGAGTCGTACTTGAGCAGGTGGGCGAGTGTCGCGTTGTCGGTGAGGTCGTTGACCCCCACAATCTCGATGTCCTGCCCGGACGCCTGGACGGCGCGGAAGAAGTTGCGGCCGATGCGGCCGAAGCCGTTGATGCCTACACGGACTGTCACAGTGACTCAAGCCTTCCAGGTGGTGGTCGCGATGCGCCCTCGACCCTAGTGCCCCCGCCGTGACGCGGCTTACGTGCGTCCGCCCTACGGGCCGGTAACCAGCGCCACCCCCGACCGAGCTCACGGGTTTGTTGGTTTCGGGCCTCTGGCGCCCCTGAAACCGACAGCACCGTGAGTCCGGTCGGGATGGGGGGCTAGTCGAGAGCTAGTCGAGAGCTAGTCGAGCATGTCGGCGGTGAGGTTGGCGTCGGTGCCGGCGAGGCCGAGGTCCTGCGCCTTCTTGTCGGCCATGGCGAGCAACCGACGGATCCGGCCGGCCACCGCGTCCTTCGTCATCGGGGGGTCGGCCAGCTGGCCGAGCTCCTCGAGCGAGGCCTGCTTGTGCTTGAGCCGCAGCCGGCCCGCCTCGCTGAGGTGGTCGGGCACCTCGTCGCCGAGGATCTCCATGGCCCGCTCGACGCGTGACCCGGCGGCGACGGCGGCCCGCGCCGAGCGGCGCAGGTTGGCGTCGTCGAAGTTGGCCAGCCGGTTGGCGGTGGCCCGCACCTCCCGGCGCATCCGCCGCTCCTCCCACGCCATCACCGCGTCATGCGCGCCGAGCCGGGTGAGCATCGCGGCGATGGCGTCGCCGTCGCGGATCACCACACGGTCGACCCCGCGGACCTCGCGCGCCTTGGCCTGAATGCTCAGCCGCCGGGCGGCGCCGACGAGCGCGAGCGCCGCTTCCGGACCGGGGCAGGTCACCTCCAGCGCCGACGAACGGCCGGGCTCGGTGAGCGACCCGTGGGCGAGGAAGGCCCCCCGCCACGCCGCCTCGGAGTCGCAGGCCGACGCGCTGACCACCTTGGGCGGCAGCCCCCGGACAGGGCGGCCACGCGAGTCGATGAGCCCGGTCTGCCGGGCCAGGGTGGCGCCCTCCTCGACGATGCGGACGACATAGCGACTGCTTTTGCGCAGTCCGCCGGCCGACATGACCAGGACGTCGGAGCGATGCCCGTAGACCTCTTGGACCAGTCGGCGCAGCCGGCGCGCGGCGTTGGCGGTGTCGAGCTCGGCCTCGACGACGATCTGCCCTCCGACGATGTGCAGGCCACCGGCGAACCTCAGGGTCGCCGCGACCTCGGCCTTGCGACAGCACGGCTTGGTCACCTCGAGACGGCTGAGCTCGTCCTTGACCTTCGCCGTCATTGCCATGCCTGCCATCCTGTCACCCTGTCCCCGGCCGAGTTCCCCTGCTGCACGGTCGCCCCCGACCTCCCCGCCCGTCCGCTCAGCGGGCACGAACCAGGAGGGCGCAGACGACACAGGCCAGCGCAGCACCGCCGACGGCCACGGCACCACCCGGTCGATGTGGCCGCGCGCACGCGGCTCGGCGCCCGTGCTGGGGTGAAGCAGTCAGGTTATCCGATCCCGTCGGGCCGCGGGTGGGCCGAGTTCGTCCGGTTTCTCGCGTGCGTCGAGGGCGCTGTCACGCCATGACGTCGCGGTATGCCGCGGCCAGCCGCAGGCTGTCGTGCTGGCCGGGGCGTCCCTGTGCGGAGACCGGACTGACCACGAGCCGCGCCCCGACGAGGTCGGCCGCGCGGGCGAGCCCGTCGGCGTCGTCCACGCAGCTCGGGTCGGCCAGGACGACGTCGAAGCGCACGTCGGGAGCGTGCTGGACGATGCTGTCGATGTGGTCCTGCGCGCGGTAGCCCTTGGTCTCCCCGGTGTGCACCTCGAGGTTGAGGTTGAGGATCGTGCGCCCCCGGGTCGTCACCAGCGCCTCGCGGAGGCTGGGGACCAGGACGTGCGGCATGACCGAGGTGAACCACGAACCGGGGCCCAGCACGACCCAGTCGGCGTCGTGGACGGCGGCCAACGTCTCGGGCGGGCAGGGGGCGTCGGCCGGGATGAGTCGCACACCCTGGACCCGCCCGGTGCTGGACGCGACCCGGTGCTGCCCGCGCACGACGGTGACCTCGTCCGGCCGGCCGGGCACGTGGCCCACGATCTCGGCCTCGATCTCCAGCGGTACGCCAGCCATCGGCAGCACCCGTCCGCGGGAGTTGAGCAGCCGCCCCACGAGGTCGAGGCCGCCCACCGTGTCACCCAGCAGGTCCCACAACGAGACGATGAGCAGGTTGCCGAGCGCGTGGCCGGCCAGGGGGCCCTCGCCTCGGAACCGGTGCTGCAGGACGTCCCGCCAGGTGTGCCCCCACTCGGTGTCCTCACAGAGGGCGGCGAGCGCCATCCGCAGGTCACCCGGTGGGAGCACCGAGAACTCGTCACGTAGGCGTCCCGAGGAACCGCCGTCATCGGCCACGGTGACGACGGCGGTCACCTGGTCGGTGAGCAGCCTGAGCGCCGACAGCGAGGCGGCCAGGCCGTGGCCCCCACCAAGGGAGACGACCCGGGGGCTGCGGGGGAACGGGGGGCTGGGCGGCATACCGGGCCCTTACTCGCGCCCGAGGTCGCGATGCACGAGGAAGGTGTCGACACTGTCGCCCGCCAGCCGGGTCCCGAGCTGCTCGGCCACGGCCACAGAGCGGTGCTTGCCGCCCGTGCACCCCACAGCGAGGGTGACGTAGCGCCGGCCCTCGCGCACGAAGCCGGCGGAGACGGAGTGCATGAGGTGAGTGACGTCGTCGAGGAACTCGGACGCTCCGGGCTGCGACAGCACGAAGGCGGCGACCGGCTCGTCGCGTCCGGTCAGTGGGCGGAGCTCGGGCACCCAGAACGGGTTCGGCAGGAAGCGCAGGTCGAAGACGAAGTCCGCGTCGAGCGGCACGCCGTACTTGAAGCCGAACGACATCACCGCTAGGCGCAGCTGCGCCGCGCCGTCGTGGGCGAACAGCGACTTCGCCTTGGCCGCCAGCTGGTGGACGTTGAGTCCGGAGGTGTCGAGGATGAGGTCGGCCTCGGAACGCAGCTCGCCGAGCAGCACGCGCTCGCGCAGGATGCCGTCGAGCAGGCGGCCTGCCCCCTGGAGCGGATGCGGCCGGCGCACGCTCTCGAACCGGCGGACCAACGCCTCGTCGGTGGCGTCGAGGAAGACGACGCTGGGCCGGTGGCCGGTGCGTCCCAGCTCGGCGACGATGTGCCCGAAGTCGGCGAACACGCCGTGACTGCGCACGTCGACGACGACCGCGACCCGGTGGATCATCGGTTCGGGCGTGCGCGCGAGGTACTCCTCGTGCAGCTCGAGCAGCTGCGGCAGCATCTGGGGCGGGAGGTTGTCGACGACGTACCAGCCGAGGTCCTCCAGGACGTTGGCCATCGTGGACCGGCCGGCACCGCTCATGCCGGTGAGGACGAGCATGGGCTCGTCTCGGGCGGGCACACCGCCGGCGCCTCGTGCCACGGGCTCGTCGGTCACGCCGGCCACCCTTCCACGTCACTCGTCGTCACGGCCGGTCAGTCCAGCACCTCACCGGTGGTCACGTTAACCGCCGGGGCGGTGGCCGACGAGTCCTGGGCCAGCCGCGCCACGATCGTCGTCGCCAGGGCCGGGCCGATGCCGGAGACCTCGGCGATCTCGTCCGTCGAGGCGGCCCGCACCCGCTTGACCGAGCCGAACTGGCGCAGCAGCGCCTTGCGCCGGACCTCGCCGAGCCCTGGTATGCCGTCGAGCGCGGACGTCGTCATCGCCTTGCTGCGACGCTGCCGGTGGAAGGTGACGGCGAACCGGTGGGCCTCGTCGCGCACCCGCTGCAGCAGGTAGAGCCCCTCGCTGGTCCGCGGCAGGATGACGGGGAAGTCCTGGCCGGGCACCCAGACCTCCTCGAGCCGTTTGGCGAGCCCGACGAGCCACACGTCCTCGATGCCCAGCTCGTCAAGCGCGGCCTTGGCCGCGTTGACCTGGGGCAGTCCGCCGTCGACGACGACGAGGTTGGGCGGGTAGGCGAACTTGCGCGGGCGGCCCGTGACCTCATCGATAGGGCCGCTGGCGCGCGGCATACCGCTGCCGTTGAGAGCGGTGTCCGGGTCCGTGAGGTCGTCGGCCTCCGGGCCGAGGTCGATATCGGTGGAGTGCTCACGCTCGTCGAGGTAGCGGGCGAAGCGGCGGGTGAGCACCTCGTGCATGGCCGCCGTGTCGTCCACCGTGGGCGGTCCACCGTCGGCTGTCTCCCCCAGCGCACCGCGCACGATGAACCGTCGGTACTCCGACGTGCGGGCCAGCCCGTCCTCGAAGACGACCATGGACGCTACGACGTTGGTGCCCTGCACGTGGCTGACGTCGAAGCACTCGATGCGCAGCGGGGCGTCCTCCAGCTCGAGGGCGTCCTGCAGCTCCTGCAAGGCCTGGCTCCGAGCGGTCAGGTCGCCGGCGCGAGCGACCTTGTGCCGACCGAGCGACTGCTCGGCGTTGCGGCGCACCGTCTCCATGAGGGACCGTTTGTCGCCGCGTTGGGGCACCCGCAGGTCGACCTTCGACCCGCGCACGGTCTCGAGCCAGGCCTGCACGGCGTCCGGGTCGGTGGGGAGCACGGGCACGAGCACCTCGCGCGGCACGGCGTCGGGTGTCTCCCCGCCGTAGACCTGGAGCAGCAGGTGACCGACGAGCTCCGGGACGTCTTCGCTCTCCTTCTCGACCACCCAGCCGCGCTGCCCGCGGATCCGCCCGCCACGCACGTGGAAGACCTGCACGGCCGCCTCGAGCTCGTCGTCGGCGAGGGCGAAGACGTCGGCGTCGGTGCCGTCGCCGAGCACCACCGCGGACTTCTCCAGCGCCTTGTTGAGCGCGCCGATGTCGTCGCGCAGCCGGGCCGCGACCTCGAACTCCAGCGCCGACGAGGCCTCCTGCATCCGCCGCTCGATGCGGCGGACGAACTTGGTCGTGTTGCCGGCCATGAAGTCGCAGAAGTCCTCGGCGATGACCTGGTGCTCGTCAGGCGTGACCCGGCCGACGCAGGGAGCGGAGCACTTGTCGATGTAGCCGAGCAGGCAGGGACGCCCGCTCTGGGTCGCCCGCTTGAAGACCCCGGTGCTGCAGGTGCGCATCGGGAACACCCGCAGCAGCAGGTCGAGGGTCTCGCGGATCGCCCAGGCGTGGGAGAACGGACCGAAGTAGCGGGTGCCCTTGCGCTTGACCCCACGCATGACCTGCGCCCGGGGGAACTCCTCCCCCAGCGTCACCGCGAGGAACGGGTAGGACTTGTCGTCGCGGTACTTGACGTTGAACCGCGGGTCGAACTCCTTGATCCACGAGTACTCGAGCTGGAGGGCCTCGACCTCGGTCGCTACCACGGTCCACTCGACGCTCGCCCCAGTGCGCACCATGGTGGCGGTGCGGGGGTGCAGGGCCGAGATGTCCTGGAAGTAGGAGGACAGCCGCGGGCGCAGCGACTTGGCCTTGCCTACGTAGATGACCCGGCCGTCCTTGTCCCGGAACCGGTAGACGCCCGGGTCGACCGGAATCTCTCCCGGCCTCGGTCGGTAGGACGCCGGGTCAGCCACGGACCAACTCTAGGAGCCGGGTCCGACGCCGGGTCGGCCGGTCACGCCGAACCGGTATGCCGGTCAGGCCACCGTGACCGTGTCCCCGTTCAGCGTGGCCGTCTTGGCCGGCAGCGCCTTCTTGGCCGGGCTCGCCGAGGTGGGCGCCCCCGTGGAGATGTCGAACTGGCTGCCATGGCATGGACAGTGGATCGTGCCGTCGGCGACCTTCGACACGATGCAGCCCTGGTGGGTGCAGACGGCGCTGAACGCCTTGTAGGCCCCCGCCGTCGGCTGGGTGACGACGACCTTGGCATCGGCGTTGACCACCCCACCCCCGACCGGCACGTCGGCCGCCTTGAAGGGGGTACCGCCCGCGGAGGACGAGCTCGAGCTGCTGGGCGCTGCGGCGGCGCCCCCGCCACCACCGCCCGAGGTCGTAGGAGTGGTCGAGCCCCCACAGGCGGCGAGCGCTGCTGCGCCGACGCCGCCCGCACCGAGCATCCCCGCCGTCCTGAGGACGGCTCGACGAGCCGGGCGGTTACCGGCCGGTCCCGGTTCCCCGCTCGCCCGGTCGGTCGGCTCACTGGAGGTCTGGCTCGTCTGGGTCATGGGTCGGTTCCTTCCGATGGCTGTCGAGCTCAGGCGCGCAGGACGCGGCCCCGTGTGCAGGAGGACGTCCGTCGCGTCGCCGCGGTTCACCTGTCCGAATTATCGACCTTTCCCGGCAGGCACCGTCACTCTCACACGCCGCCCTGTCCGAGGCCTGTGGTCCCGCGCTGGTGTCGAGTACGTCACGACCCCGTGAGTCCGCTTGACAGGCGTACCACCCGCCCGTGACATTTGGGCCACTCGACCCGATCACGGGGCGCAGTGGGGGCGCCCCGACGAGGGACGCTGATCGCATCGGTCCCGACCCGGACCGCAGAACACGGAGGATGATCCATGGGGAAGCACTCCCTGACGAAGGTTGCTGCCTTCGGTGCCGTTGGGGCACTGGCACTGACCGCGTGCAGCAACACGTCGAGCAGTGGGGGTGGCGGCGGTCTCAGCGGGGGCGGGGGCAGCACGGCGAGCGCGGGCGGATCCAGCTCCGTCAAGATCGCGTTCCAGGGGCCACTCTCGGGTGACAACGCCCAGCTCGGCATCAACGAGGTCAACGCCGTCCAGCTGGCCGTCGACCAGGCCAACAAGAACAACACCTACGGCTTCCAGGTGACCCTGCTGAAGTCCGACGACGTGGGTGACCCCGCCAAGGCCCCCGCGGCCGCGACGACGATCCAGCAGGACCCCGCCGTCATGGGCGTCGTGGGTCCGAGCTTCTCCGGACCGACCAAGGCGGTCGGCGCGTCCTACGACGCCGCCAACCTGGTGCTCATCAGCCCGTCGGCGACCAACCCGACGCTGACGTCGCAGGGCTTCAAGTCCTTCCACCGCGTCGTCCCGCCGGACTCCCTCGAGGGCAAGCTCGCCGGCGACTGGCTGGCGACGAAGGCCAAGAACGTGTTCGTCATCGACGACCTCAGCGACTACGGCAAGGGTGCCGCGGACGCCGTGGAGGAGGAGCTGAAGGCCAAGGGCATCAAGACCACCCGTCAGGGTGTCGACGCGAAGACGACCGACTACAGCGTCATCGCCCAGACGGTCAAGGCCTCCGGTGCCGACGCCATGTTCTACGGCGGCTACGACGCCCAGGCGGCGCTGCTGGCCAAGGCGCTCAAGGCAACCTCCTACCCCGGCGTCGTCATGACCGGCAACGGTGGCAAGTCCTCGGTGTTCACCACAAACTCCGGCGAGTCGGGCAACGGCTGGTACTTCAGCTGCGGTTGCCTCGACGCGACCGTGGCCCCGCAGGCGAAGGCCTTCACCGACGCCTACCAGGCCGCGTTCAGCACCCCGCCGTCGACGTACTCGCCAGAGGCCTACGACGCCACCAACGCCCTGCTCACCGCGATCAAGTCGGTCAAGGACAAGGGCAACGTCACCCGGCAAGCCGTGTTCCAGGCGGTGAACTCGGTGGACTACAAGGGCATCACCACGCAGATCAAGTTCGAGGCCAACGGCGAGGTCCAGCAGCAGGTCATCAACCTCTACCAGCAGAAGGCCGGCTCCATCCAGCTCACCGGTGACATCACCAAGAGCTGACCCGACTTTCCGGGATAGACGCCAACGGGGACGCCTCGATGCAGCAGCATCGGGGCGTCCCCCGTGCCGACGAAGGGCTGTGCCGTGAACTGGTTCAACCAGCTCCCCGAGCTGTTCGCCATCGGCCTCACCCGAGGCTCGATGTATGCGTTGATCGCGCTCGGTTACACCCTCGTCTACGGGGTACTGCAGCTCATCAACTTCGCCCATAGCGAGGTGTTCATGTCGGGGGCCTTCGGGAGCTACCTCGTCGTGAACCAGATGGTGGGGTCGGGCGGCGCATACTCCCCCGCATACACCGCACTCGTGGTCATGGTGGGGCTCGTCGTCGGCGGTCTCACCGGGGCCGCAGTCGCCTGGTCGCTGGAAATCGTGGCCTACCGGACGCTGCGAAGGCGGGGCGCGCCCAAGCTGGCGTTCCTCATCAGTGCCATCGGTGCGTCCTTCTTCCTCTCCCAGCTGTTCGGCAAGCTGTTCAACCGGTTCCGCGGCAACCCGTTCCCGGAGTTCTACCCCGCCAACACGGTGCTCTTCAGCGTCGCCGGCGCCAACGTCACGCCACTGAGGCTGCTCATCATCCTCACCGCGGTCGTCGTCATGATCGGCCTCGACCGCCTGGTGTCCAAGACCAAGCTCGGCCGGGGCATCCGCGCGGTCGCCGAGGACGCGCCGACGGCGGCCCTCATGGGCATCAACATCGACCGCACCATCTCGCGGACGTTCCTCATCGGCGGCGCCCTGGCGGGCATCGCCGGCTTCCTGTTCGCGCTGGCCTTCGGGTTCTCCAACACCATGGGCTTCGAGCAGGGCACCAAGGCGTTCGCTGCGGCCGTCCTCGGCGGCATCGGCAACATCCGCGGCGCCATGGTCGGCGGCATCCTCCTCGGCGTCGCCGAGGCCCTCATCCCGCCACTGCCGTTCATCGGCATCGACTGGACCGACGTCGTGGCCTTCCTCGTGCTCGTCCTCATCCTCGTCGTGCGGCCCACCGGTCTGCTGGGCGAGAAGCTGGGGCGGGCGGCATGAGGAACACCCCGTTCTACAAGCACCCCGTCGTCGTCCGGCTCGTCTCGTGCCTGGCGCTCGGCCTCATGCTCGCGCTCATGGTCGGTGACCAGGAGGGCACCCGAGAGGACTACGGCCTCGCATTCCGCGAGGCACTGTTCGGCCCGCGCATCGTCGTCTTCCTCGGCATCGGCGCCCTGGTCTTCATCGCCATCACCTACTGGCCGAAGATCGTCCCCTACCTCACGCGGCCCGGAGTGCGGCCGCTGGCGGTCGGCGCGCTCTCCGTGGTCGTCGGCTACGTGCTGTTGCGCTGGAGTGACAGCGACGCGATCAAGGACGGCAAGCTCGGCACCCTCGCCCCGTTGGCGGCCGGCACCGACGGTCTCGCACCGTTCGCCCGGACCTTCTTCGGGAGCGGTCTCTACTGGATCCTCTTCGTCGTCGTCTTCGCGCTCGCCGGTGGCGCGATCATCCTGCGTCGCCGGTGGTTGGCCTGGGCCGCCGCCGTCGCGGCCACCGCCGTCGGGCTCTGGGCCTACGTCGCCCACGCCGCCGTTCAGGCGTTCCTCGGCACCCCCGACCACTCGACCGGTGCCTCGGTGAGCATGCTGGCCTACCTCACGATCGCCGCAGCCGCGGCGGCGGTGGCGCTCACGCCGTCCCTGACGGCCGACACCCGCGGGTTCCAGGCCCGGGTCATGGGCTGGCGCCCCGGGTTCCCGCTCGCCGCGCTGGGTCTGGTCGTCGGGCTGCTCGCCTTCGCGCAGTCGACATGGTTCGCCCCGCTCAGCCGCAACGCCACGCTCGTCGACTCCGCCTCGCTGTTCGCCGGGTCCGGCCTCTCCCCGCTGGGCACGGCCTACCTCGCGTGGCTGGGCTACGTCCTCTTCGCCCTGGCGGCGGTCTTGGCGCTGGCGGCGACCTACCTGCGCAACCCCATCCTCGGATGGAGTGCCGCCGGGCTCGGGCTCGTGTCCGTGGTGCTGACCCTGATGACGATGTACGCCATGTCGTCCCTCGCCGCGGCGGCCGGAGTCGACTTCGCGACCGGTCCGTGGCAGAACCTCGGGGCCGGCCCGTGGCTGGCCTGCCTCGCCTTCTGCTTCCTCGCCGGAGGTGGCTACACCGTCGTCTCACTGCGCTTCCGGCGGGCCACCGAGCGGGTGGTCAGCTCCGACGGGCCCGGCCTCGCCGGCCGCAGGGTGCCTGGCGCCCAGCTCGCGCTGTTCGTCGTCGTCCTCGCCGCCGCGCTGTTCGTGCCCCCGACCATGACCGAGTTCTGGCAGAAGGTCCTCGTTTCCGAGATCGGCGTCTACGTCCTGCTCGCCATCGGCCTCAACGTCGTCGTCGGCTGGGCCGGCCTGCTGGACCTCGGGTACATCGCCTTCTATGCGATCGGGTCCTACACCACGGCATACCTCGTCGGCTCGCTGCCGATCAAGCCGCCGTCGTGGCTGCTGATGAGCCCGCTGTGGGCCATTCCCTTCGCCATCGTCATCTGTCTCATCGCCGGCCTCGCGCTCGGCGCACCGACCTTGCGGCTGCGCGGCGACTACCTGGCCATCGTCACGCTGGGCTTCGGGGAGATCATCCGGATCGCCGCCATCAACAACCCCGGCAACATCACCAACAGCACCCGGGGGCCGACACCCGCGGTCCCCCACCCCGTCATCAGCATCGGTCCGATCCACATCGAGTGGGGGCTCAACAACCTCCAGTACTGGTATCTGCTCCTCGTTCTCATCCTTATCGTCGTCGTCCTCTTCAACCGCCTCGAGGGCTCCCGGCTCGGCCGGGCGTGGGCCGCGATCCGCGAGGACGAGGTAGCCGCCCAGGCGACCGGCATCAACACCACCCGGGTCAAGCTGCTCGCCTTCGCCATCGGCGCGTCCACGTCGGGTGTCGCCGGCGTGTTCTTCGCCTCCCAGGTCGGCTACTTCAACCCCGACAACTTCGTGCTGAACAACTCGATCCTCGTTGTCGCCTATGTCGTGTTCGGCGGCATGGGGTCACTGCCGGGGGCGATGGCCGGCGCGGCCGTCCTCACGTGGATGCCGGAGTTCCTGCGTGACCAGGTCCCGGCCGAGGACCGGCAGATGTGGATCGGCGTCGTCATTCTCCTGATGATGATCTTCCGGCCCCAGGGCCTCATCCCGGCTCGCCGCCGGACCGCCGAGCTGCACGGTCTCGACGGCGTATCGTCGTCCGAGATCCGGGCCGTGCCGGCCGACGAGGGAATGTCAGGTACCCCGATGAGCAGCCGATGAGCAGCCGATGAGCACCGCGATCGTCCCCGCCGCCGACGTCCCCGCCGACCCGCCGGAGCGCCTCCGCAGCGACCGGGTGGTCTACGACGTCAAGGACGTCACCCTCCGGTTCGGCGGCGTCACGTCGCTCAACCACGTCTCCCTGCAGATGCTGCAGGGAGAGGTGCTCGCGGTCATCGGGCCCAACGGCGCGGGCAAGACGTCACTGTTCAACTCGCTGACCGGCGTCTACACCCCGCAGGAGGGCACGATCGAGCTGGCGGCCCGCGATAGCGACACGGCGACAACGGTCCTCGGCCGTAAGACGCACGAGATCAACCACATGGGCGTGGCCCGGACGTTCCAGAACATCCGTCTCTTCCCCGCCCTGACGGCCCTGGAGAACGTCAAGGTCGGCGTCGAGACCCGTCAGAAGGCCGGGCCGATCAGCGCCATGCTGGGTCTGCCCCGGCAGCGCCGCGAGGAGCGCGAGAGCACGGCCCGCTCCTATGAGCTGTTGCGGTTCGTCGGCCTGCAGCAGCGGGCCAACGACCTGGCCGGCTCGCTGGCGTACGGCGAGCAGCGCCGGCTCGAGATCGCCCGGGCCCTCGGCACCGACCCGGGCGTCATCCTGCTCGACGAGCCGGCGGCCGGGACCAACGCCTCCGAGAAGCGCGAGCTGGCCAGCCTGATCCTGCACATCAACCGCGAGCTCGGGATCTCCGTGCTGCTCATCGAGCACGACATGAAGCTCGTCATGTCCATCGCCGACCGGCTCATCGTCCTCAACTTCGGGCAGAAGATCGCCGAGGGGACGCCGGAGCAGATTCAGAAGAACCCGCTCGTGGTGGCGGCCTACCTCGGGACGTCCGAGGACGACGCCCAGGAGGAGATGGACCTCAACCCCGGTGTGACCTCCATGGGCGACCTCGACCCGTCGCTCTTCCAGGAGGACGAGGACGCTGACGGGTCCGCGGTGGGCGAGGCCGACCCGCATACGGAGGAGAACCAGAGATGAGCCTGTTGGAGGTCGACGACATCGAGGTCCGCTACGGCGCGATCCGGGCGCTGCGCGATGTGAGCTTCGAGGTCAACGAGGGCGAGATCGTCGCCCTGCTGGGCGCCAACGGGGCGGGCAAGACGACGACCCAGAAGACCATCTCGGGCATGATGCGGCCGGCGAGCGGCGAGATCCGCTACGACGGTGAGCGGATCGACGGGGTGCCGGCGCACGACCTGATCAACCTCGGCATCTGCCACGTCCCGGAGGGTCGGCGGGTCTTCCCGCGGATGAGCGTGCGCGAGAACCTCGACATGGGCGCGTTCCGGTTCAAGCGGTCCGACCCGGAGGTGCTGAAGCGGGTGTTCGAGCTGTTCCCTCGGCTCGACGAGCGGTCGAAGCAGCTGGCCGGCACGTTGTCGGGCGGCGAGCAGCAGATGCTCGCCATCGGCCGCGCCCTCATGGGCAAGCCGCGGCTGCTCCTGCTCGACGAGCCGTCGATGGGCCTCGCCCCGCTCATCGTCAAGCAGATCTTCGACATCGTCCGCGAGATCAACGCCAGCGGGGTGACCGTGCTGATCGTCGAGCAGAACGCGGCGCAGGCGCTCGGCCTGGCCAACCGCGGCTACGTCCTGGAGACCGGCGAGATCGTCCTCTCCGGCACCGGCAAGGCCCTGCTCGCCGACCACCGGGTGCGGGCGGCATACCTGGGCGAGGAGATCGCCTCCTAGCCTGGCGGTCACCGCCTTGTCCAGCCCCTTTCCCCTACGTCACACCCTCAAGACACCCCCACGAAGGAGTCGACCGTGTCCGTGCTCAACACCGTGGCCCTGATCCGCGCCAACGACGGTTCGAGTGAGGTCGTCCGCGACGCTCTCACCGAGCTCCAAGCGCGCACCCGCGAGGAGGAGGGTTGCCTCCGGTACGACCTCTTCGAGTCTGCCGCTGCGCCAGGGACGTTCGTCACGGTCGAGGAGTGGCGCGACCAGTCCGCCCTCGACCAGCATCTCGCGTCGCCCCACATCGCCGCCGCGCTGGGCGCGGTGGGCGGAGCGCTCAGCGGGCCGCCGGAGATCCACCCGCTCCAGGACGTCTGACCCCCGGCTCGGGACGATCTCGGAGCGCTGCACCCCCCAGGAGGGGTGTGGCTCTCCGAGCTGATCCCCGGGGCGTGTCCCCGGCTGATCCCCCCGGGCTGGTCCCCGGCTGGCCGCCGGCTGGCCGCCGGCTGGCCGCCCAGGCTTGGGCAGATGAGGCAGCGGCTGGGGCGCGGCCTGTGGATGACGGCGGACCGGTATGGGCGAGGTGGCCCAGGCTAGGCCCGTGCAGGACCACGATTGCGAGCTCCTCCTCGGTCCCCCCGGGTTGCCGACAACCCCGAGTGCGCTGGCAGCAGTGGCCCGGGACCAGTGCGACCTGGTCACCCGGGCGCAGTGTGTGTCAGCCGGGCTGACGAGCAAGGCCATCGAGGTGCGGCTCACTCGCGGCCGGTGGCGACGGCTGCACCGCAACGTCTATCTCACCCAACCCGGCCGGAACGGCTGGTGGACGACGGCGACCGCCGCTCACCTGGCGTGCGGCCCGGACGCGGCGTGGTCCCACGAGACCGCGGCCTTCGTGTGGGGGCTGGTCGCTCGACCCCCTCACCGGATCGACGTGCTCGTTGACGACACACGCCGGATCGTCCCCCCGGACGGCGTCCGGCTGCGCCGCAGCGTCCATGTCGACCGCCGGTGCGACCAGCTCCGCTGGCCGTGGCGGACCTCCTTCGACGAGACCCTTCTGGATCTCAGCCAAGATGGGTCGCTCGACAGGACGTTCGCCCCTGCTGGCCCGCGCCTTCCAACGCCAGCTCACCAGTGAGGCGACACTCCTCGCCCGCCTTCACGAACGGGCGCGGCACATCCATCGCGGTGCGATCGAGGACGTGCTGGCGGACG
>JALZBI010000464.1 GCA_030947565.1 Actinomycetota bacterium | reverse complement strand
GCTCCACAGCGGGATGAGCACCTGGCGCACCCCGTCGCGGATCCCCTGCTCGGTGACGACGAGGTTGCCGCCGCGCAGGATGGGCGATGACATAAGGAACCAGCGCATCGCGTCGGCGCCGTCGCGGTCGAAGACCTCGTTGACGTCGGGATAGTTGCGCAGCGACTTGCTCATCTTGCCGCCGTCCGACCCGAGCACGACGCCGTGGGAGACGCACGACGAGAATGCGGGCCGGTCGAAGAGCGCGGTCGCCAGGACGTGCAGCGTGTAGAACCAGCCGCGAGTCTGACCGATGTACTCGACGATGAAGTCGCCCGGGAAGTGGTGCTCGAACCACTCGGCGTTCTCGAACGGGTAGTGCACCTGCGCGAACGACATGGACCCGGAGTCGAACCAGACGTCGAGGACGTCCTCGACGCGGCGCATCGTCGACTGACCGGTGGGGTCGTCGGGGTTGGGCCGGGTGAGCCGGTCGACGTAGGGCCGGTGCAGGTCGGCAACCTCGACCCCGCTGAGCTCGTCGGTTCGGGTCGAAAGCTTCCCGAAGTCCCTCTCCAGCTCGGCGAAGGAGCCGTAGACGTCGATCCGCGGGTACTGCGGGTTGTCGGACTTCCACACGGGAACGGGACTGCCCCAGAACCGGTTCCGCGTGATCGACCAGTCGCGGGCGTTCTCCAGCCACCGGCCGAACTGGCCGTGCTGGATGTGGTCGGGCGTCCACGAGATCTCCTCGTTGAGCTCGAGCATCCGCTGCTTGACCTTCGTCACCTCGACGAACCAGCTCGAGACCGCCATGTAGATCAACGGCTCCCGGCAGCGCCAGCAGTGCGGGTAGGAGTGCTCGTAGGTCTCCCGGCGCAGCAGCACCGTGCCGGACGTCGTCGCGCCGACCTCGCCCGCGCCCCGGGTGCGGGCCTTGAGGTGGTCGATGATCGGCGCGTTGGCGTCGAACACGAGCAGGCCCTCGTAGTCGGTGACGGGATAGGTGAACCGGCCGTCGGGGCCGACCGGCATGACCGGCTCGATGCCGGCGGCGTCGGTGACGACCTTGTCCTCCTCACCGAACGCCCCTGCGGTGTGGACCAGTCCGGTGCCGTCCTCGGTCGTCACGAAGTCGGCCGGAAAGACCCGGTGCGCGCGGGCGTGCCCGAGGAAGTAGTCGAACGGGGGGGTGAACGAGCGGCCCAGCAGGTCACGGCCCGTCAGCCGTTCGACGACGCGGTCGTCCAGCGACGCGAGGTCGACGTCGGCGCCGAACAGGTCACGGGCGTACGCGTGAAGCCGCGCCGCACCGATGACGTAGCGCTCCGTCGTCCCGCTGACGTCCGACTCGACGACGACATAGTCGATGTCGGGGCCGACCATGATCCCGAGGTTGGCGGGCAGAGTCCAGGGCGTCGTCGTCCAGACGAGCGCGAGCTCGCCGGTGTCGAGCCGCAGGCCGACGGTGACAGCCGGGTCCTGGCGCTGTTGGTAGACGTCGTCGTCCATCCGCAGCTCGTGGTTGGACAGCGGCGTCTGGTCGTTCCAGCAGTAGGGCAGCACGCGGTAGCCCTCGTAGATCAGGCCCTTGTCGTAGAGCTGTTTGAACGCCCACAGCACCGACTCCATGTAGCCGGGCTCGAGCGTCTTGTAGTCGTGGTCGAAGTCGACCCACCGGGCCTGGCGGGTCACGTAGTCGCGCCACTCCCCGGTGTAGCGCAGCACCGACTCACGGCACGTGGCGTTGAACGCTTCGATGCCGATCTCGAGGATCTCCTCCTTGGTCTTGATCCCCAGCTGGCTCATCGCCTCCAGCTCGGCGGGCAGCCCGTGCGTGTCCCAGCCGAACCGGCGCTCGACTCGCCGCCCGCGCATCGTCTGGTAGCGCGGGACGATGTCCTTGACGTAGCCGGTGAGCAGGTGGCCGTAGTGCGGGAGGCCGTTGGCGAAGGGCGGCCCGTCGTAGAAGACGAACTCGTTGGCCCCGTCCTCGCCGGCGTCGCGGTTCTCGACCGACGCGACGAAGGTGCCGTCCTCGTCCCAGTACTTCAGGACGCGCTCCTCGATCTCGGGGAAGCGCGGGCTGGAGGGCACGTTCGGGTACGGCGGCTGGACGCTCATCGGGTCTGGCTCCTGCGGTGGTGGGTGTGCCTCGGCTGCTCCACGAGGACGACGTCACCTGTCGGTGTCACCGCGGTACCACCCCGCTTGTCGCCCCCGGCCCGGTCCCAGGACCGACACCACGCGCACGACCGCTCTTGTCCGAGGCGATGACGGGCCCACCCGTCCGGTTCTACTGGGACCCGGCCGCACCCCTGAGGTATGCGGTGGTTCTGTTCTTCCGGAGGCTCGCCGCTGATGACGGCTCAGACGCCTATGCCCGCAGTCTAGCGACCGGCGGCGGCC
>JALZBI010000011.1 GCA_030947565.1 Actinomycetota bacterium | reverse complement strand
TCGACGCTCGAGGCGAGCACGACGCCGTTGCGGTCGAGGATCTGGCCCCGCAGGGCCGGGGTGACGGATGTGTAGGCGCGCTTGCCGAAGGCGGCGGCCTGGGTCGACGAGGCGTCGAACGCCTGCACGCGCAGCAGCTGGGCCCCGAAGACGGTGAAGATGAAGATGGCGGCCACGAGCATGAACCGGACGCGGCGGTGCGGGTTGGCGACCGCGACCCCGCGGCGCCGCTTCGGCCGGCGCGGGGGCGGTCCGCCCGAACCAGGGCGGCCGGCCGATGACGTGGTGGACGGGGTGCGCGTCCGGGTCCCGGTCGAGCTCGGGGGGGTCACGCGGTCACCTGGTCCTGACTGTGGGAGGGGTTCGGTCGGCTGGGTCGGCTGGGCGGGCTCAGGGCGTCCGAGCCGGTGCAGCGGCCGGGTCTGCGGCCGGGTCTGCAGCCACCGGCTGGGGGGCCGGCGGGGGGACCACCGGGCTGGTGACGACGGTAAGCCGCTGCTCGGCTGTCGCGGGTTGTGCCACGCCGATGATCGCGCCGTCGGAGAGCCGGATGAACGCCATGCTCTTGGCCGGCACCATCCCGAGCGCCTGCGCCTTGTCGGCGAGGTTGCGCGGGGAGCGGAGGTCGTCGACGACCTGGGTCAGCTGCTCCTGCTGGTCCGTGAGCGCCCCGGATGTCGCCTGCAGCCCTTTCATCTGGTAGATCCCGGAGGCTAGCGCCGTGTTCATCATCAGCAGGGCGACGAGGCCGGCCGCCATCAGGACGATGCAGACGACGGCGAAGGCGCCGCTGCCAGTCTCCCCGATCGTTGCGGGCACGACGCGTAGGCGCTCCAGCTGCGGGCGACGCCCGGTGCTGCGGCCGACGGCCCGCGCCGCGTCGCGCCCCAACCTGGGGTGCGCGGCGGTCGCGCTCAGCTGGCTCTGACTCATCCCCGACGTCCTCTCGTCTCAATGCTGGTGCGTTGGTAGGGGTTCGACGGGGTCGTCCGGCGACGGGGCCGCCTCCCGATCCGCTCGGCGGCTCGCAACCGCACTGATGCCGCGCGTGGGTTGGCGGCGACCTCGGCCTCACCCGCCTCCTCGGCGCCCCGGGTGAGCAACCGGAGGTATGCCGCGTGCTCCGGGAGCTCGACGGGCAGTCCGGCCGGCGAGCTCGACCGGGCGCCTTCGGCGAGGGCGCGCTTGGTGATGCGGTCCTCGAGGGAGTGGTAGCTGAGGACGGCGATACGGCCACCGACCGCGAGCGCGTCCACGGCGGCCGGCAGGGCGGTCTCCCAGGCGGCGAGCTCGCGGTTGACCTCGATGCGCAGCGCCTGGAAGGTGCGCTTGCCGGGGTGGCCGCCGGTGCGCTGCGAGGCGGCCGGAATGACGCCCCGCAGGAGGTCCACCAGTCGCGCCGACGTCGTGAACGGCGCCTTCTCCCGCTCGCGGACGACGGCGCGGGCGATCGGCCGGGCGAACCGCTCCTCGCCGTACTCCCGCAGGATGCGGGTAAGGCCGTCGACCTCATAGGTGTTGAGGACGTCGGCGGCGGTGACCCCGGTCGACTGGTCCATGCGCATGTCCAGCGGGGCGTCGACGCGGTAGGCGAACCCCCGGTCCTCCTCGTCGAGCTGCAGCGAGGAGACGCCGAGGTCGAACAAGGCGGCATCGACGGTGGGCAGCCCCAAGGTCTCGACGACCGCGGCGAACTCGTCGTAGACGGCGTGCACGAGGGTGAGCCGGTCGGCGTACGGCGCGAGCCGCTCCCCCGCCAGGTCGAGCGCCTCCTGGTCACGGTCGATGCCGATCACCCGGGCGGCCGGGCAGTGCTCGAGGACAGCCTCCGCATGGCCCCCCATCCCCAGGGTGCCGTCGACGCAGACCGCACCGGGCTCGGTCAGGGCTGGCGCGATCAGCTCCACGACCCGGTCGCGGAGCACCGGCAGGTGCCGGTCCGCGGGAGCTCCTCGGGTCGCCATCCTCGTCGTGCCTTCCTTCGTGCTCTGGCCTGGGTGCTCGGTTCGTGGTGGTGGGGCTGGGACCTGCGGTCTGGTCCCCATCCGCTGCGGGTTGTCTCTCCCGGCGGCCCGGGACGGGGGAAGTCGTCTCGGGACGGGCAGCGGCTGGAGGCCGGATCTCAGGTCGGGGCGGGCGTACGGGCGCAAGCGGGAGGCTCAGGAAGGCACAGTGCGGCCCAGGAGGCTCGGGAAGGCACGGGAGCAGCGCCGCTAGAAGAGGCCGGGCACCACCTCCTCGGACCGGTCGGCGAAGGCTTGCTCACTGGCGGCGAGGTAGGTGGCCCAGGCCGCGCTGTCCCAGACCTCCACCCGGTTGCCGGTGCCGATGACCGTGCAGTCGCGGGTCAGCCCGGCGTACTGGCGCAGGGGGCCGGGGATGGTCAGCCGGCCCTGCCGGTCGGGGACCTCGTCGTGGGCGCCGGCCAGGAAGACGCGGATGTAGTCGCGCACCGCCTTCGACGAGGTCGGGCCCTTCTGCATCTCGGCGGCGATCTCCTCGAAGGTGTCGGCCGGGTAGACGAAGAGGCACCGCTCCTGCCCCTTGGTGACGACGAGGCCGGCCTCGAGACGGTCGCGGAACTTGGCTGGGAGGAACAACCGACCCTTCTCGTCCAGGCGCGGGGTGTGGGTCCCGAGGAACACGCCTCGCCACCTCCCCTAGCCCGGCCCTCACGGCGACGGTCACCGGGCCGCTCGACCCTGCTGTCGGTATGCGTCGACCCCTGGGCCTCCGCGTGGCTCCACCGTACTCCACTTCCCTCCACCAAGCACCAATCATGGGCGAGTTTCTCGGTCCTCGTTCGACGTTCACGCAGGTCAGGGCGGGTGGGGAGAAGTGGAGGGATCCGGCCGCCGCCGCCGCATACGACACCTTGGTCACCGCCGTCGGTCCCCGCGTCCAGCACGGGACCAACCGTCGGGGGCCTGAGGACGCTTACCGACTCCTCACGCGAGGGTCGGCGGCCCGGGAATGGCTAGGTCTGTGGAGCGTTGTGGGGGAAGATCGTCCGAGACCACCAGGGAGGGCGGAAGACACGTGACCAACGTGACTGACGAGACCGACCGCGGACAGGGGGTGGCCGGCGCGCAACCCGTGCCCGGCACCTCGACCCGTCGCGCGGTAGGCGGGCAGCACCAGCCGGCAGGGGGCAGTCCCGAGGCGCTGGCTGAGGTGCGGGCGGTTGTCGGCCAGATCACCGACGCCATGACGTCGGTCATCGAGGGCAAGACCGATGTCGTCCGCACGGCGATCACCGTGCTGCTCGCCGAGGGCCACCTGCTCATCGAGGACGTCCCTGGCGTCGGCAAGACGATGCTGGCCAAGTCGCTCGCGAAGTCGATCGACTGCACGGTGCGACGCATCCAGTTCACGCCCGACCTGCTCCCGAGCGACATCACGGGCGTGAGCGTCTTCAACCAGGACGTGCGGGACTTCGAGTTCCGGCCCGGCGCCATCTTCGCCAACGTCGTGGTGGGCGACGAGATCAACCGTGCCTCACCCAAGACGCAGTCCGCGCTCCTGGAGAGCATGGAGGAGAGCCAGGTCACGGTCGACGGCCGCACCTACGAGCTGCACAAGCCGTTCATCGTCATGGCCACGCAGAACCCCATCGAGATGGAGGGCACCTACCCCCTCCCCGAGGCGCAGCGCGACCGGTTCATGGCGCGCATCTCGATGGGCTACCCCGCACCGAGCGCCGAGGTGGCCATGCTCGACAGCCACGGCGGGGCCAATCCCCTCACTGCCTTGCGCCCCACCACCGACGGCGCCACGGTGGCCCGTCTGATCGAGGTCGTCCGCGACGTCTACGCGAGCCCGGCCATCCGTCAGTACGTCGTCGACATCAACACGGCCACCCGCCAGAGCAGTGCCCTGCGGCTCGGCGCGTCACCGCGGGCGACGCTGCACCTGCTGCGGGCCGCCAGGGCCGTCGCCGCGATCGAAGGCCGCGACCACGTGCTACCGGACGACGTCCAGCGGATCGTCCTGCCGGTTCTCGCGCACCGGCTCATCCTCTCCGGGGAGGCCCAGCTCGCCCGGCGCACGGCCGACGACGTCCTCAGCGAGATCGTGCGTCGGGTGCCTGTCGCCCCGTTCAACCGCTGAGTCCGCAGAGTCCTCGGATGGCCCGTGTTCGCGACGTCCTCACCGGACGTGGTCGTGCCTTCGTCGCCTCCGGCATCACGCTGGCCGCTGCCGGGTGGGGTCTCGGATTCCCTGACATCAGCCGGGTCGGCGTTCTGCTGCTCGCGCTCCCCCTCGTCACCGGGCTCATCGCCGGTCGTCAGCGGGCGTCGCTCACCATCGAACGACGAAGCAACCCCAGCCGGATCTCCGTCGACGAGACGGCGGCCGTCACCGTGGCGATGACCAACACGGGGACTCGACGCACTCCGCTCATGCTCGCCGAGGAGCGGCTCAACGTCGCGCTGGGCGACCGCCCCCGGTTCCTCCTCGGGCGCCTCGACCCCGGCGAGGGCCGCCAGGTGCAGTACGCGGTGCGCTCCCACCTGCGCGGTCGGCACCCGCTCGGCCCGCTGACCGTCGACCTGCGCGACCCCTTCGGGCTGACCCGCCGGTTCGCCGAGGTCGGCGAGACGGACGACCTGGTCGTCCTCCCCCACATCCACCCGGTCTCCGGCGGCCGTCCGCCCGGCAACGGCGTCGGAGCCGAGGGCGAGATCCCCCACATGGTCGCGCTGCACGGCGAGGACGACCAGTCGATCCGGGAGTACCGCGACGGCGACGACCTGCGCCGCATCCACTGGCCGGCCACGGCGCGCACCGGCGAGCTCATGGTGCGCCAGGAGGACCGGCCCGCCCGGCGCACCGCCACGATCCTGCTCGACCCACGCGCCGACGGGCACCGGGGCAGCGGGGCGCACAGCTCGTTCGAGTGGGCGGTCTCCGCGGCCGCGTCCCTCGTGACCCACCTGTCGGGGCTCGGCTACGCCGTCCATCTCCTGTGCGACGAGACCGTGCACGACGGGCAGGCCGCCCTCACCACCGAGCCCGACCGCGCCCTCGACATTCTCGCCGAGGTCGGCACCGCCCCCGCCCACAGCCTCGACGAGATCGTCCGAGCCGCACACCCGGTCGTCGCCTCAGGCGGCCTCGTCGTCGCGCTGCTCGCCGATCGCGACCAAGAGGCGATACGCCGGGTCGCCTCACTGCGCCAGCCGGGTGGGAGCGGGCTGGCGATGGTCCTCGACACGAGCAGCTTCGCCCACGGGTCGGGCCGGCCCGGCGGTCAGCAGCCGGCCGGTGACGCCGCGGCGGCCTACGCCGACCTCCTGCATACGGCCGGGTGGTCGGTAACGACCGTCGGGGACGGGCACCGGCTGGCCGACGCCTGGTCCGCCCTCACGAACCGGACGGTATCGGCGTGACGCCCGGGGCGACGAGGAGCCAACCCGTCGACGCCCTCATCGCCGCCGCCGCCACGCTGGCTGCGGTCCTCGGCCTCACGACCCTCACCGACACGGCCGGCTGGCTCGGCCGGGCGACGCTGGCCGCCGTCGCCGTCGCCGTCACCGGAGTGGTGCTGCGCCGGGTCACGACGCACGCATCGCTCGTCATCCTTGCCCAGCTCGTCGTCGCCATCTGGTTCATCGTGGCCCTCTTCGCGCCCGGTGGCCTCTGGTTCGGGCTCCCGGGGCCCCGGGCGTGGGGTCAGATCGCCGACCTGGTCCGCGACTGCGTCGGGGTGATGACCCGGTATGCGGCGCCGATCCCCGCCACCGAGGGGGTGCAGCTCGTCCTCGTCAGTGCGGTGGCCGCCCTCGCCCTGCTCGTCGACGCGCTGGCGCTGACCCTCCGGGCGCCCGCCGCCGCCGGCCTCCCACTCCTCGCCGCATTCCTCACCGCGGCGGCCAACAGCGGATCCTCGCTCGCCCCCTGGTTCTTCATCGTCGCCGCCGCCATGTGGCTCGTCCTCATGTCGCGGCAGGGCAGCGGCACGGTGCGCGGCTGGTCGACCACCGTGGCCAGCCCCAACAGCCCGGCGTCGACCGTGGAGGTCGAGTCGGAGGCGCTGGGCGGCTACGGCAGCGTCGCCCGTCAGCTGGGGGTCGCCGCCATCCTCGCGGCCGTCCTGCTGCCCGCGGTCATCCCGCACCTGACCACCCGCTACGTGCTCGACGGACTCGGCCGCAACGACACCAGCGTCGGGCGTGGGGGTCGGGTCGGCTTCAGCTCCACGCTCGAGCTGGGCCGTAGCCTCCAGAGCGGGGCCCAGAACGTCGTCTTCACCTACCGCTCCTCGACCTCGACGGCGACGCCACCGCTCAAGGTCGTCACCGCTTCCACCTACGTCGACGGTCAATGGCGTCCCCGTCCGGTGACGACGAAGACGCCGTTGGCGCCGCAGACCGCGGCCATCTCCCCGCAGGTCAAGGTCGTCGACCGTCAGGTGCAGGTCGAGTCCAACGCCCTCGACCCGCCGAACCTCGCCTCGATCCAGCCCGTCGTCTCGGCCGACATCGGCGCTGCGGGCTGGTACACCGACGCGACCACCGGCGACATCTTCTCCCCGCAACGTCCCGACAGCTACGGCTTCAGCTACCGCGAGGTCGACGTGACGCGTGACCAGCTGCAGGCGGGCATCTCGGGTGGGTCCTCGGGCCGGGCCGACCCGGAGGTGCAGGCGTCGTCGCTGCCCGAGCCGAGCATCGGCGCCCAGATCCGCTCGGTCACCGACACGGTCACCCAGGGCACTGCCAACTCCTACGACGCGGCCGTCGCCATCCAGGAGTGGCTGCGCAGCAACGGCGGGTTCACCTACTCGCTGCAGCTGGTCGACACGGCGGCCGATGCCCAGGGTCGCCCGATCACCGACCCCATCCTCAAGTTCCTCGCGACCAAGCAGGGTTACTGCGTCCAGTTCGCCTCCGCCATGGTGATGATGGCGAGGGCCGAGGGCATCCCCGCGCGCATGGCGATCGGGTTCCTGCCCGGCACCCTCCAGAACGGTGTCTACACCGTCCGGTCGTCCGACGCGCATGCCTGGCCCGAGCTGTTCTTCCCCGGTGCCGGGTGGCTACGCTTCGAGCCGACCCCTGCCGCTCGCACGGGCACCGCGCCGGCCTACACCCTCCCCAACGAGGCCGCGGCCCCGACCGCCACGGCGACCGATACGGCTGCGGGCTCGACCGCCTCGGCCACGTCCGCGCTGCGTGACCCCGGAGCGCCGGAGGTCAACGGCGGAGCGGCCGACACGTCGCTGCCGCTGGCCGACCGCCTTTCCGCGTGGTTCCAGGAGCCGCTCCACCTCCTGCTGCTCGCCCTCGTCCTGGGCGCGTTGGGCACGCTCGTCCTGCCGGTCACGGCGTGGCTGGTGAACCGCCGTCGGCGGGCACAGTCAGCCAGTGCGGCCGAGCTCGCCGAGGCGCAGTGGGACGAGCTGGTGTCCCGGCTCGGCGACCTCGGCGTGCGGCCACCTCCCGGCGGCAGCACGCTGCGTGACTGGCACCGTTACTACACCCGCGAGGCCTACCTGCAGGAGGACGCCGACGAGGCCTTGGGCCAGGTCGTGACGACGCTCGAGAGCTCGCGGTATGCACGCCCGGGCGCTCCCGTGGCCCTGCTCGCCCCTGAGATCCGGACCATCACCCGGGCCGCGGCCGCCAGCCGTCCCTGGCCGCTGCGGGCCCGCGCGTTCTTCGTCCCCCGTGACGGGGTCAGGTGGTGGAACCGTTGGGGTCGGGTCGTGGCCGACGCCCCGGGGCGGTGGGCCAGCGCGCTGCTCGACCGCCTCCCCCGCCGGCGGCGTTGACTGGGTCCGTCGGTATGGCCCGCGTACCTGAGCGCCCGGCGGCATTGTCGGTGGCCGTTGCCCTGACCCGTGTCCGGGCTCGGTCCACATCGGTGTCAACCTTCGCCTGGAACGTCGACCGTCGCCCGCGACGCGCCTCTGGTCGTCAGCAACCCCACGGGTATGCGGGAGTCCGAGCGGGCCGTGACGCGCGCCTCCGGGCGGTTCCATGCGGGATGCCACGCCAGCAACCGTTCGATGAGCTCCCTGGACCCGCCGCGCGTGGCCCCTCGCCGTGCGACACGGCTGGGCCGCCGACCCTTTCCACGTGGTCAGCCCGGGTCACCGGGTGCATCGAGGTCTACCCGTATCCGGCCACCGTCAGCCGGTTCGGGCTGTCGCGGGTGCTGAAGTACAAGCGCGGCCGGTCGAGACCCGACGGGCGGCCCTGCTCGAGCTGCTCGGTCCTCTCGGGGAGCTGAGGGCGCTGGGCTGGCCGGCCACAGCCGGTGGTCGGATGTCAGGGCCGCGGTGGAAGCGGCTCTGCGCCCCGACCAGCACGACGCCGGCGAGGACGAGGTCGACGCCGTGCTGTGCGCCCACCTCCCGTGCCTGCGGGACACCGGACGGTGGTCACTGCAGGTGTTCTCCGGCGCCGACGGCGGGTTCATCGTGACTCCCCGCCGCCGGCCCCCTCCGCCGATCCGTGCAGGATCACTCTCCTGTCCGGGGGTGTGAACCTGCACGGGCCGGCGAACGACCCGCATCGGAGCCGACCCCGAACGCAGGTATGCCGCGCCACCCATCGGGTGGCGCGGCATACCTCGCGTGTTGGTGACCGGTCAGTCCAGGTAGTCGCGCAACACCTGTGAGCGCGACGGGTGACGGAGCTTGCTCATCGTCTTCGACTCGATCTGACGGATCCGCTCCCGGGTCACGCCGTAGACCTTGCCGATCTCGTCGAGCGTCTTCGGCTGACCGTCGGTGAGCCCGAACCGCATCGAGACGACGCCGGCCTCCCGCTCGGAGAGGGTGTCGAGCACCGAGTGCAGCTGCTCCTGCAGGAGGGTGAAGCTCACGGCGTCGGCCGGCACGACGGCCTCGGAGTCTTCGATGAGGTCGCCGAACTCGCTGTCGCCGTCCTCGCCGAGGGGGGTGTGCAGGGAGATGGGCTCACGGCCGTACTTCTGGACCTCCACGACCTTCTCCGGGGTCATGTCGAGCTCCTTGGCCAGCTCCTCCGGGGTGGGCTCGCGGCCCAGGTCCTGAAGCATCTGCCGCTGCACGCGGGCCAGCTTGTTGATGACCTCGACCATGTGCACCGGGATGCGGATGGTGCGGGCCTGGTCGGCCATGGCCCGGGTGATGGCCTGCCGGATCCACCAGGTCGCGTATGTCGAGAACTTGTAGCCCTTGGTGTAGTCGAACTTCTCGACCGCCCGGATGAGACCGAGGTTCCCTTCCTGGATGAGGTCGAGGAAGAGCATGCCGCGGCCGGTGTAGCGCTTGGCGAGGGAGACGACGAGCCGCAGGTTGGCCTCGAGCAGGTGGTTCTTCGCCTTGCGCCCGTCGCGGGCGATCCAGTCCAGCTCCCGCCCGGACTTGGCGAACTTCTCCTGCTTGGTCATCTGCGAGAGGCGCTCCTCAGCGAACAGCCCGGCCTCGATGCGCTTGGCGAGCTCGACCTCCTGCTCGGCGTTGAGGAGGGCGACCTTGCCGATCTGCTTGAGGTAGTCCTTGACCGGGTCGGCGGTGGCACCGGCGGTCACGACCTGCTGGGCCGGGGCGTCGTCCTCGTCGTCGTCGCGGATGACGAAGCCGGCCTCCTCGGACTCCTCCTCGGCGGCGGGGCGGCGGACCTTGGTGGTGCCGTCCTCGTTCTCCTCGTCGTCATCGTCGGCGTCGTCGGTCGCGTCGGGTGTGGCCGCCACGGCGACGGTCGGGACCGCAGCGTCTGCGGCGACATCGGTGACATCGGCGGCCGCGTCGTCGGTCAGCTCGACGTCCTCGATCTCGGCGTCACCGGGAGCAGCGTCATCCGGTCCGGCTCCGTTCGCCTGCGCGGCCTTGGCCCCTCTACTGGCCGGAGCCGACTTCGCGGCCTTGGCGGCCTTGGCGGGCGTCGTCTTGGCCGCAGCCTTCTTCACCGGGGCCGCTGCCGCCGCCACCTGGGCCGTGCCGGCCGCTTTCTTCGCTGCCGCCGGACGTGTCGTCGGGGCGGCCTTGGTGGCCTTCGCCGCGGGGGCAGCCTTCGCGGGTGCCGCCCTGGCCGTTGTGGCCGTCTTGGCCGGGGCGGCCTTGGCCGAGGCGGTGGCCGTCGCCGACCGGGTGGAGGTCGCCGCGACAGCCCGGCGGCGCGGTTCGGCGGTCACCTCGACCGTGACGCCGTTCTCCTCGAGGGCGCGGAGCACGGCTTTGCTGCGAGCGCCGCTGAGACCTGCGGCCTCGAAGGCGACCCGCACCTCGTCACCGGTCACCGGTCGGACCGAGCCGGCCGACACGAGCTGCTGTAGTGCCGGGTGCGAGAACTCCTTGGGCAGAGCCGTGGTGGATCGTGGTGAGGTCGTGGAGCCCTTGGACACAGATACTGACTACCTTTCGTCGCCAGACAAGCGACATCACTCGGGCACCAAGGTCCTGGTGAGCTCGATGCCCGTAGAAGTGGGGAACAATCTGAGGACGCAGCCGCGGGGGGTGAGGCTCTTTCCGAGCCGGGGCCTGCCGGTCTTGCGCGTCCGTTGCTTCTACCATTATAAAACCCTCCCAGGCCCACACTGCACACCGAGGCGAGTTCCTGGACCTGGTCGGTAGGAACCGCGCCCGGGCTCATGCGGCAGGAACGTCCTGGGGTCGGCGACGCTTCAGGGGGGAACGGTCGGCTCAGTCGTCCTGGGCCGAGGCCTTGACGGCCAGCACCGGGCAGGTGGCGTCGAGGAGGATCCGTTGGGCATTCGACCCGAGGATGAGCTTGCCGACGGGGGTCCGGCGGCGCAGCCCGATGACGATGAGCTCGGCGTTGCTGGCCTCAGCCATCTCGAGGAGCCCATCGGCGGCCTCCCCGGCCGTGCCGAGCTGGCGCACCTCGACGCTCGCGCCGATCTTCACCAGACGGGTCCGGATGTCCTCGAGGGCCGAGTCGAACCTCAGCGTGTCGTCGGCGTCGTACTTCCCGCCGCTCTGGCTGTCGATCACGATGAGGGCGGTCTTGCGCAGCTCACACTCGACCGCCGCTCGTCGCAGCGCCGCGCGACCCTCCCGGGTCGGGACATACCCCACGACGATGGACACGCGGCAAACCTCCTCGGTGGGCGACCGTGCAACGTCAGCCCTCGCGGCGTGACGCTACCCGATACCGGTGTGGCGGGTCATGACCCGCGCCCGCACCACCCGCACCACCCGTGCCGCGCCGCCTTGGCTCAGCGCACGGCGGCGCGGATGACCGCTCCGACCTGGTCGATCTCGATGAGAAACCCGTCATGCCCGTAAGGAGAGGAGATGAGGTGCGCCGACGCCCGGGGTAGGGCCGCCACCATCTCCTCGCTGAGCCGCACGGGATACAGGCGGTCAGAGTCCACCGCGACGACCGTGGTGCGGGCGGTGACGTGCCCTAGCGCCGCCGCCACGCCGCCCCGGTCGCGGCCCACGTCGTGCGAGTTCATGGCCTCGGTGAGGACGACGTAGGAGTTGGCGTCGAACCGTCGGGACAGCTTGGCGGCGTGATGGTCGAGGTAGCTCTCCACGGCATAACGGCCGCCCTCGCCGAGCGGGTCCTCCTGCTCCTGCGGGTCGCGGCCGAAGCGCTGGTCCAGCTCCGTGCTGCTGCGATAGGTGACATGGGCGATCCGACGGGCGATCCCGAGCCCCTGCTCCGGCCCGACTGCGGCGGTCTCCCCTGGGTCCGCGGGGTAGTAGTCCCCTCCGCGGTAGGCGGGGTCGGAGCGGATGGCGAGCAGCTGCGGCTGGGCCCAGGCGATCTGGTCGGCGGTGGCGTATGCCGTGCTGGCCAGGACGATGGCCCGCTCCACCCGCTCGGGGACGGACACGGCCCATTCGAGGACGCGCATACCTCCCATCGAGCCCCCGATGACCGCGGCCCAGGCGCGGATGCCGAGGCGGTCGGCGACCCGCGCCTCGACGCAGACCTGGTCCCGGACGGTGATGAAGGGGAAACGACTCCCCCACGGCGCCCCGTCGGGAGCGGGCGTAGCCGGTCCGGTGGTGCCCTGGCAGCCGCCGAGGACGTTCGCCGCGACCACGAACCACCGGTCGGTGTCGAGGGGACGCCCCGGCCCGATGAGCCCGTCCCACCAACCAGGCGACGGGTGAGCCGCATCAGCCGGCCCGACGACGTGGCTGTCGCCGGTGAGGGCGTGCTCCACGAGGATGGCGTTGTCCGCCGCGGCGTTCAGGGTGCCCCAGGTCTCGTAGGCCACTCGCACGTGGGGCAGGACACCACCCCGCTCCAGCGTCACCTCGCCCACGTCGACGAACTGCCGGTGGCCCACAAGGTCGCCGTCCCGCCAGGCGCCCGAGACCACAGCGCGGGCCGGAGGTGTGCTGTGGAGCGCGGGGGATGTCCGGAGCACGGACCCCTCGGGAGCCGTAGGGGCCCCTCCCCGGGCATCGGCCCGCGGCCGCCCTAGACCTGCGCCGGTACGAACCCGGTCCACGATCGTCATCGGTGCTGCTCCTGGTCGTCCTCGCGCTTGCTCGGACCGAACGGCCGAGCCCGGTCATCACCCGGGGCACCCCGCCGCAAAGAGGAAGGAGGGTTGCCGTCCAGCAAGCCGGGGCTGTGCGCTGGAGCTCATGACCTCCCACGACTATACGGCGGCACGCTCGCTGAGCGCTGCCGATGGTCCACGGCGTGGACCTTTCGCGAGCCGTCGTGAGACCGCTGGAAACCTTCGCGCCCCCTCCCCTAGGCGCTGCGCGGGGGGCGGATGGCGACGTCGACCATGCGCGACAGGAGCAGCGCCAGCCGGTAGTCCGGGTCGACCTCAAGTGCGCGCTCCACAGACGTCCTGGCCAGCGCGCCGTCGCCCAGCCACCAGGTGACATGTCCGATGATCGTCAGTGGCCCCGGGGACAGCTCCGGTGGGGACCGGCGGCACAGCATCGCCAGTCGCTCCACGAGCGTCTCGCTGTCCAGGGCGGGTGTCCGCGCATCGTGGGGCTCGACCGGCCCGACCGGCCCGAGAGCCTCGACAGGCTCCACAGGCTTGAGATCGTCAGGCTCGAGATCGGCAGGCTCGGCAGGCTCGAGATCGTGAGGCTCGAGATCGTCAGGCTCGATATTGTCAGGCTCGATGTTGTCAGGCTCGATATGGTGCCGGTCGATGTCGTCCGGCCCTGACCCGGGGTCGAGGTCAGGGAGGGCGGTCAGCCTCGCGAGGCCCGGCGGCAGCCGACCTCGCGGCGGCAGGTGGGCCTCGGCGACCCGGCGCAGGGCCACCGGAAAGACGTCGAGGCCGAGTGTCCCGGGGCATAGCCAGGCGATGACGAGATCCCGCACGGTGATGTCGAGCAGCCCCACCACCGCCCACGCCCAGTCCTCCTCGCTCGGTCCCGGTTCGCCCACACCGCTGATCCCACCGGCACCGCTGATCCCACCGGCACCGCTCAGCCCGCCGAGGCCGTCGGCCGGCCCAGGACGCAGGATCCGGCCCCACGCCTCGAGGACCCGACGGCGCCGGCGGTGCCGGGCCCGCGCGGACCGGCGGCTGGCGCCGAGCTCGGGGATGAGGGCCGCGCACCGAGCGTCCTGGACGGGGTCCCGGGTGTAGGCGAGCCGCTCGGCCAGGTGACGACGGGAGGCGGCGGGGAACCGCCCGAGCGCGACATAGTCGGACACCGCCGGCACCCGGTCGTCGGACGGCAACAGCTCACCGTCGGGTGGGCAGCAGCCACCGTCGCAGTCGAGACCCCACCAGCGTCCATCCCGCACGAGTAGGCGCTCGACGGTGTCGATGCCGACCTCCACCAGCCCGTCGCGCAGGGCGACGCTCACGGCCTCGGAGTGCCCGGGCCACGTCTCGAAACCGACGATCACCGCCCGGTCCGGTCGCTCGCGCAGCACGAACGGGAGCAGCTCGTCGGCGACCTCCATCGGGTCGACGCTGGGTGGTGGCAGGTCGATCCGGGCGACCATCCCGATGCGGGCCCCGTCGAGCAGCACGAGCACAAGGGAGTCGGCGGGGCGGTAGCCCAGGTGGTAGGGCAGGACGGTGATGATGTCAGCGGGGCCGCGCAGGCGGATGGTCGTCGTCATGCCGACGATCGTGGTCAGGCCGAGGGCCGCAGGGCTAGACCTCTTTTTGAGCCTGTGGACCGCGAGGTTTGGCGGTCAGAGGGTGTGGACGAAGCGGGATGTCCTCGTTGGCGTCAGCGGACGACCTGTGAGCGCACGGTCCGGCGGCGGTACTCCTCGGTGGGCATGTCCTGGGGACCGGACCCGTACGCGTCCTGCCTGCCGGCCGAGGCATACCCCGGCGTCGGCGAGCCGGCACCGCGACCCGTCGATCGGCCCGAGGTGCGCTCCCAGTCGAGGAACGCCTCGGTGTCGTTGACGAGAGCAGCCGCGAGCCAGGCGACCACCACCGCGTCATCGCCCAGACCGAGGACGCCGAACAGCGCCTCCGGCATGAGGTCGAGGGGCGACACGATGTAGGCCACGGCCGCCGCGAGCAGGGCCACGTGACCGAAGGTCGTGCCTCGGTACTCGCCGCGCGCCATGGCCTGCACCATCCGCGGCACCGCACCCGCCCGCTCGGCCAGCCCCGCGGAACCTGGGCGCATGGCCGTGCGCACCGAGCCGGCCATCATCGTCAGCAGACCCATCCGGGTCGTGTGTCGCGCCATCGTTGCTCCTCGTGTCGTCTCTGGTCCGCCGTCCGGACGGAACATCCTTGCGGTGTCGTCAACGAGCCGCGCAGACCGGAGATTCCGACGGACGCGGATCGCGAGGCGGGTGTTATGAGCCCGTGATCCGTCCAGCGCGGAGGGGGAACTCGCCGCGGGCGTGGTCGGCGATCCGCTTCAGCATGTAGGTGTCCAGGCTCGCGCTGACCGCGCCTCCGGCCAGCGGTAGCGCCCGCCCCAGGCGGGAGAACGTCGCCTTGCCGACGTTGCCCACCAGCCGGAACGCCACGGCCTTGTTCAGCACCATGAGGGCCGGGCCGGGGAGCCGCTGTGCAGCGAGGTCGGTCAGCTTGCCGGTCGGGGTGACGATGCCCGCCTTCCGGATCAGGTCGTCCGCGTCTGCTCCGACGAGGGCGAGCAGCACCGCGGTGCGGATCGGCGGCTGGGTGAGGTCGTAGCCGCGCAGGGCCGCGATCGCCGCCGTCATCCGCGTGGCGACCAGGTAGAACTCGACGACGTTCGCCGGCAGGGCGATCGGCATGGTGACGAATCCGCCCAAGCCCGTGAGGAACCCGCCGGTGCCGGCGGCGGCGAGGTGGGTGCGGACCACCCGGTCGACGGCACCCTCGATGTCGCCACTCTTCATCCGGGCGGAGTCGGCGACCGACTGGGCCGACGGCAGGGGTCCCTTGCCGTCGATGCCGATGTCAAGGAGTGGCTGGATGATGTTGACGACCATGGCCGACGCGCCCTTGGGGGCTGTGTTCGCGCGGTCGAGGGCCTTGCCCGGAACCTTCTTGTCGTCTCCGAAACCGAAGATTCCCACGTCGTCACCTCTCGTCGTGCCTCGCCTCGGCCGGGTCGGCCGAGCCCGGACATCCTGCCGGGAGGCCAGACGGCCTGCAAGGCGGCAACGAGGTCGCCCCTCCCGGTGTTCCCAGGAGGCATACCCCTCGGTGGCACAGGCAATCCCCCTCGAACGTCGACCAGTCCTCCGCCCATGACCGCCCCGGCGTGACGGCGCCGTCCGACCGGTCGAGTTGGATGAGGTCGTGCTACCTCTGGTCGTCGTCGGCGAGCGCGCCGTCCTCGGACCGCGCCACGGGGGTGGGCCCTGCCTGGTCGGCACCGTGGCCGAGGTGGCGAAGCGGGCGCGTGAGGTCGAGCAGACCGAACACCCCCGCTGGCTGGTCGCAGCCGCCTCCGGGGCGCTCAGACCGCTGGCGAACGCCGGGTTACGCGTGCAGCGATGCTGGGACGTCGCGGAGGCCCACCGGCTGCTCCACGGCGGCTGGTCGGCCGAGCTCCCGGTGGCCTGGGCGGCGGCCCACGGGCTGGACCCGGCGCTGGTGCCCCCGCCCTCGGGTCACGACCTCTTCGACCTCATGGCGACCGACGAGAACGACCTCGACGGCGGCAACCCCGATGCCGCCGTGCGCGCCGACGGCTACCTGCGCCCGGACCTCCTGGACCCCTTGTGGGCCGTCACGCCGCCCCGGCTGACGGCTGCTGCGGAAGCGCTGCTGCTCCTGGCCGCCCGGCAGCACGACCAGCTCGCAGCACTGGGGCCCCGATCGGTCGCCGCGGCCTACTCGGAGTCGGCGGCGGCCGTGCTCTGCCTGGAGCTGGAGCGCGACGGGCTACCCGTGGACCGCGGGGTCGTCGAGGAGCTCATCGCCAGGGCTGCCGGCCCGCGGCCGCGGGACGAGGCGGAGGCGGCGGCCATCCGGCGGGCGCGCGACGCCGTCGTCCTCGCGCACGCCCCCGGTCGGGAGGACACCGACCTCCGCAACCC
>JALZBI010000463.1 GCA_030947565.1 Actinomycetota bacterium | reverse complement strand
TCTCGCAGTTCACCACCGCCTCCGACGGGGTCGTCACAGTCGACACGTCACAGCTGGATCTGGCCGACTCGGTGGCCGCCGTCCTGGCCGTCGTGCGGGAGCACGCTCCGGCCTGAGGGACAATGTGATGCCCCACCTAATGGGAGCGTGGCGCTTTCCCGGCCACACAAGAGGAGCGCAGCGCACGGATTTCCGTGCGGGCCGCTCCTCATCTTTGGCGTGTTGAGACCCCAACGCCCCTGACTGCGTACCGAACGAGGCTGTTTTCCGTGACTGACCCCTCCACCCCTGATGTCGACGATCCCGCCGATGCCGACAACGCGAACGACCCGGGCATGGAGCGCGTCCTGCGCGCCGGCCTGGAGGACTTCGACCTCAGCGACGAGGACCGTGCGCTGCTGGCGGGCGCCGCTCACGGCGGTCTGCCTGGGCTCGCCGAGGGCCCGCAGCCGGTGGTCGCCGTCGTGGGCCGCCCCAACGTGGGCAAGTCGACCCTGGTCAACCGCATCCTGGGCCGCCGCGAGGCCGTCGTCGAGGACGTGCCCGGCGTGACGCGCGACCGGGTCGCTTACGAGGCGGAGTGGTCGGGCCGGCGGTTCACCCTCGTCGACACCGGTGGCTGGGAGGTCGGTGCGGAGGGCATCCACCTGCGGGTCGCCGAGCAGGCCGAGGTGGCCGTCGACCTGGCCGATGTCGTCCTGTTCGTCGTCGACGCGACCGTCGGCGCCACCGACACCGACGAAGGTGTCGTGCGGCTGCTGCGGCGGTCGGGCAAGCCGGTCGTGCTCGTGGCCAACAAGGTCGACGACCAGCGCTTCGAAGCCGACGCCACCGCACTGTGGAACCTCGGCCTGGGCCAGCCCTGGCCTGTGTCCGCGCTGCACGGCCGGGGGAGCGGCGACGTCCTCGACGCCGTCCTCGAGGTCCTGCCCGACGTCTCGGCCGTCGGAGGGGCGTATGCGCGTGGCGGTCCCCGTCGCGTCGCTCTCGTCGGTCGCCCGAACGTCGGCAAGTCGTCGCTGCTCAACCAGCTGGCCGGTGCGGAGCGCGTGGTCGTCGACGCCGTGGCCGGGACGACCCGCGACCCGGTGGACGAGCTCATCGAGCTGGGCGGCAAGACGTGGCGGTTCGTCGACACCGCCGGCATCCGTCGCCGCGTCCACCAGACCCGCGGGGCCGACTTCTACGCCTCGCTACGCACCCAGACCGCTCTGGAGAAGGCGGAGGTCGCCGTCGTCCTCATCGACGCCGGTGAGCCCATCGCCGAGCAGGACATCCGGGTGATCCAGCAGGTCATCGACTCGGGGCGCGCGCTCGTGGTCGGCTACAACAAGTGGGACACCCTCGACGAGGAGCGCCGCTACTACCTCGAGCGGGAGATCGAGCGCGAGCTCGTTCAGATCCCCTGGGCGCCCCGCGTGAACCTCTCGGCCCGCACCGGCCGGCACACCGACCGGCTGGTACCGGCGTTGGAGCAAGCCCTGGCGTCGTGGGAGCTGCGCGTGCCGACGGGCCGGCTCAACGCCTTCTTTGGCGAGATCGTCGCCGGCCACCCGCACCCGGTGCGCGGCGGCAAGCAGCCCCGCATCCTCTTCGCGACGCAGGCGGCCACGCAGCCGCCGCGCTTCGTCGTGTTCGCGTCGGGCTTCATCGAGGCGGGCTACCGCCGGTTCCTCGAGCGGCGGCTGCGCGAGGAGTTCGGGTTCGAGGGGACGCCCATCGAGGTGTCGGTCCGGGTGCGGGAGAAGCGGTCCGCTAGGTCGCGATGACCCGGTAGTGGTGGCCCAGCTGGGTCTCGGCGACCACCGAGTCGAGCCAGGCGGGCGGCTGCGGCCAGTGCCCCCGGCGGGTGAGCTCTTCCTGCAGCCGGGCCAGGAGGACGTCGCGGTCGGTGCTCAGGCCGGCTGCCAGGACGGCATCGCAGGCGGCCTGGATCTCCTCGCCGGTTTTCAGACGTGAATCCACGGCGGGCTGATTGGTGTCCTCGTCGCTCACCACACCCTCCTCGGTCGGTGGTGCGGGTCACGCTAGTCCGGTTCGGCCGCGGGGGCTGCCCCGGTCGCCCGTCCAACAGGCACGGGTGACCCCAGGGCCTGGCCGGTGCGGCGTGTCGCGGGGCTTCGGCTCTCTTGTGCCTGTTCGTCGGGTGGTCGATTTCGGCGCCCTGTATGCCGTGCGCTAATCTTTCGTTCGCTCTCCTGCGGGGGAGCATGGTCTTCTCAGGCACCTGGGAGCCAGCCACGGGCTGTGGCGCAGCTTGGTAGCGCACTTGACTGGGGGTCAAGGGGTCGCAGGTTCAAATCCTGTCAGCCCGACTGAAGTTTCTGCAGGTCAGGGGCGTGCTCGCTACTCAGATTATGGCGACGTGCAAGATACGTGCAAGATCGAGGTC
>JALZBI010000462.1 GCA_030947565.1 Actinomycetota bacterium | reverse complement strand
GCGAGGACGACGACGCGGTGAGGGCGACGCATACTCATGGCCGGATCTTTGCACATCATGTCCCTCCGGCCACTCGTGGTCGGTCGACGCGACCGGGCAGGATGACGCCGTGGCGCAGACCGAACCGCTCCGTGACACCGGTGGCTCCGGTGACGCCGATGTCTCCGGCGACGGCACCGACCGCGGCGCGGCGCGCCCGCCGCGGATGCCGCCGCGGATCCACCCGGCATGGTGGGTCGCCGTCGTCGCCTTCCTCACCGCGATCGGCGCCGCCGGGTTCCGCTCCACGCCAGGGGTGCTCATCACCCCGCTGCACGACGAGTTCGGCTGGCCCATCGGGCTTCTCGGCCTCGCCGTGTCGGTCAACCTCGTCCTCTTCGGACTGACGGCCCCCTTCTCCGCCGCGCTCATGGAGCGCTTCGGCATCAAGCGGGTCGTCGCCACCGCCCTGGCACTGGTCAGTGTCGGGTCGCTGCTGCCCGTGTGGATGACGGCGTCCTGGCAGCTCATCCTCTGCTGGGGCGTCCTCGTCGGCCTGGGCACCGGGGCCATGTCGATGTCCCTCGTCGCCGTCGTCACCGACCGGTGGTTCGTCAAGAACCGCGGCGTGGTCAGCGGCATCCTCACCGCCGCCGGGGCGACCGGCCAGCTCGCCTTCCTCCCCGTGCTCGCGTGGCTGGCCGAGAACCACGGCTGGCGGTCGGCGGCCATCGCGACCGCCTCGTGCGCGATGCTGGTCGTGCCCCTCGTGCTCTTTCGCTTTCACGACCACCCCCGCGACCTGGGGGTCACGCCCTACGGCGCCCCCGCCGACGAACCGGTCAGCGTCAAGCCGCGGCTGCCCTACAACCCGGCCCGAATGGCCGTGATGACGCTGCGTGACGCCAGCGGCCGTGGAGTGTTCTGGCTGCTCGCCGGCAGCTTCGCCGTCTGCGGTGCGTCGACCAACGGCTTGGTGGGCACGCATTTCATTCCGGCGGCCCACGACCACGGAATGCCCCAGACCGCGGCCGCGTCGCTCCTGGCGGTCGTCGGCATCTTCGACATCGTCGGCACCATCTTCTCCGGCTGGCTCACCGACCGTTACGACCCGAGGTTCCTGCTGGGGATGTACTACACGCTGCGCGGCGCCTCCCTCTTCCTGCTGCCGTCACTGTTCGGGGACGCGGTGCACCCGAGCATGCTGGCGTTCATCCTCTTCTACGGGCTCGACTGGGTCGCGACGGTCCCGCCGACGATGGCTTTGTGCCGCAACGCGTTCGGCGAGCGCGGACCGATCGTCTTCGGCTGGGTCTTCGCGTCCCACCAGCTCGGCGCCGCGGCTGCGGCCCTCGCCGCCGGCGTCGTGCGCGACCAGCTGGGCACCTACGACCTCGCCTGGTATGCCGCCGGGGCGCTCTGCGTCGTCGCCGCCTCCCTCTGCGTCTCGATCCGCTACCGGCCCGAGGCCCGGCACCCCGTCAGACCCGAGTCGTCCACGCCCCCGGCGCCGTCGTCGTCGTCCTGACCCCTGACCCCCTGGCTCCCTGACTCCCTGACTCCCTGGCTCCCTGGCTCCCTGGCTCCTTGACCCCCTGCGGAGCGAGCGCACGTCGAGGGCCGGTCGGCCGTGGAACGGGCCCCCAGGCATACCGAGCGACCGTTCTCGGTTGGTCGTGAGAGGCTGAACTGCTGGTCGCCCGCGCCGCGCGGAGGGTCCACGGGGATCCCCGCGCCGGCCGCTCAGCGTCGGTAGCGCCAGCCGCTGCTGGCCCGTCTCATCATCCATCGCACCACCAGGGAGCCCCTTCGTGTCGACGCTCGGTCCGGTCGCCTCCACCGCCACGCTGCGGGCCGGCTTCCGCGTCATCGGCCGAGGGATGTCGGAGCAGCGCAGGTGGGTCGGCACCGCGATCTTCGGCAGCACGATCTACGGGATCCTGACCGGCGGCACCGCCTGGGTCATCGGCCGCGTCGTCCACGACACCGTGGCGCCGGCCATCGCCGCTCGGTCCGTCACGGTCGCGCAGCTCACCGGTGCGGGTCTGCTGCTGGCCGCCGTCGTCGTCGGCAACGTCCTCGGCATCGTCCTACGCCGGCTCGCGGCCGGTGTGGCCGTCTACAACCTCGGGGCCAGCTACCGGCGCCGGGTGACCCGCCAGTACCTGCGCCTGCCGCTCGCCTGGCACCACCGGCACCCGTCCGGTCAGCTGCTCTCCAACGCCAACTCCGACGTCGAGTCGATGTGGAACGTGTTCCAGCCGTTGCCGATGGCGTTCGGGGTCGTCGTCATGCTCGTCTTCGGTGCGGTGCAGATGTTCCTCGTCGACCCGTTCCTCGCCGCCATCGGCATGACGGTCTTCCCGGCTCTGTTCGTCGTCAACCTCGCCTTCCAGCGCATCATGTCGCCCAAGGT
>JALZBI010000010.1 GCA_030947565.1 Actinomycetota bacterium | reverse complement strand
CGCTGAGATGGACGCCCTTGAGCACCGACTGGTCGCCGAAGGACTTGGTGAGCCCGTCGACCCGGATGGCTTCTGTCGTGGTCATCACCCCAGGGTGCAAGCCTGACCCAGCGTCAAGGTCAAGTCAGGTGGGTGAGGGCCACTCCGGGAGAGCTGGTCAGCCGATCCGCTGAGCCAGCGAGACGATGATCCCCTCCGGCCCTCGCACGTATGCCATTCGCCACAGGTTCTCGTACTCGCCGATGCCGCCCACCAGTCTGTAGCCGTCCGCCTCGAGCCGGTCCACGACGGCTTGCAGGTCGTCGACCTCGAACGCCACGTTGCGCAGGCCCAGCTCGTTGGCCATCGCCGCAGGCGATCCGGTCTCGTGGTCGGGGCGCACGAAGCTCGAGAGCTCGAGCCGGGTCCCGTCGTCGGGGGGTCGCAGCATCGCGATCTCGGTGCGCGAGTGCGGAATCCCGATGACCGTGTCGAGGAACTCGCCTTCGATGAACGCCCGTTCACCCTCGAGCTCGAACCCCAGCTGGAGGAAGAAGCCCAAGACAGTGTCGAGGTCGGCGACGGTGATGCCCACATGGTCGAAGCGTCGTATGCCGGTCATGACCTCATCCTGCCGCCCGCGGCACCCGAAGTAGGCGCTGTCCATCCCGAGTCGGCAGAGGACAGTGGACCCGTGATCCTGCCGAAGGTCAAGGACCCTCGCCTCGTGACCATCCGCCGCGGTGGCACGCTGACCGACGCCGACCACCACCTCCTCGCCCTGTGGGCGGCGACCTGCGCGGAGCACGTCCTCGGCCTGTTCGAGGCGGCGTGCCCGCAGGACCCGCGACCACGCGACGCCATCGAGCACGCCCGAGCCTGGGTGCGAGGCGAGGTCACCATGATGACCAGCCGAGCGGCCGGCGGCCACGCCATGGGCGCGGCCCGAGACCTGCGCGGAGCCCCGCGGTATGCCGCGTACGCCGCCGGCCAGGCCGCCTGCGTCGCGCACGTGGCCGCCCACGACCTGGGCGCGGCCGCCTACGCCATCAAAGCCGTTCGAGCGGCCGCCGTCGTCGGCGACGACGAGGCGGCGGGCCCGAGAGAGTGTCGCTGGCAGCGCGACCAGCTGCCGGACGCGGTCCGCGAGCTGGTCGTCGACGACCAGCAGCGGCGCAATGACATCTGCTGGTCGGTGTTCGACACCTGAAGCGGCTGCGCCCCAACGGTGGCGTCGGGACCGGCTCGGCGCCAGGTCGCCGTACCAGTGCGACGCCATCACCTCCGTCCAAGAGGATGTCGCTGCCGGTGAATGAGCCGCCGCCCGGACCCGTGAGCAGCGCCCCAACCGTGAACGACGAACAGGTCGGCAGCGCAACGCACATCGTCGGTCAGGTCCAGTAGAGCAGGGCCGCCCCGGGAAGCGTCTGGTCCACCTCGGCGGTGAACCACGCGCGCATCTCGGCCATCGTCGCCTTGGGGTAGACGTACTTCGCGGCGCCGAACTTGCCGAACTTGCGGGTCCGCTCCGACTCGTCCATCTCCAGCCGGGTGCGGGGGTACCAGCCCAGAAGGACGTCCTTGCTGGCGGCGGTGAACCGGTGGGTGATGCACTCGATGGTGAGGTCGAGGTCCGGGACGCCGCGGAGGGCCACCGCCACGTCGCGCAGCAACGCGGCATACTGCTCGCGCCAGCCAGGGATCGGCATGATCGGCGCGATGGTGAGGCCGACGCGGTAGCCGCCGAGAGCGAGAGAGCGAAGCGCTGCGATCCGCCGCGGCAGCCGGGCGGTGCCACCCTCGAAGCGGCCCGCGATGTCGGCCGCGTTGACCGACAGGCGGACCCGGGTCCGGCCGGCGTGCGGCGCGTCGAGCAGCGGGCGGACGTCGTCGAACTTGGTCGTGAAGCGCAGGCCGACCGGGCCCGGCCACTCGTGGGTGCCGACGTGGGCGATGGTCGCCGACAGGGACCCGGTCAGGTGTTCCAGGGCCAGCGGGTCCGTGTAGCAGGACGCTTCGAAGGTGGTGCCCTCGCCGGCCCGCGCCGCCGACGTGCTGGTCACGCTGCCGATCCCGACGTGTTCGTCCATGGCGGCGAGGATCTCGGGGAGGTTGGCGTAGACCCGGGTGATCGGCGGGCCGGAGAGGGATCCCGCCAGGTAGCAGTACTGGCAGTGGGCCGGGCATCCCTCGGCGAGGTCGATCCGCCAGTCCGCGCTCGGCGGGATCGGTTGCAGCGCGCGCTTGCTCGGGGGAGCGACGACGACCGCGAGGGTCTTCTTGGCCAGCGCGTAGGTCGCGCGCTCGTTCTCGGCCCGTAGGGGCGGCAGCCGGTCGCCCGACAGCACCGTGATGTCCTGCACACCGGCGGCCACGCAGCGCTCGACGATCTGAGCGCCGTGGGGCAGCTCAGCCGCCGACCGGGTCACGAAGACCCGGGCGGGCGTCCAGAGCACGGGCTTGTCCTTGGTGTGGTGCAGACCGGGTTCGCCCTCGGCCGGGGCGGCGGTGGCTGTCGTCATCTCATCGGGTCAACGTCGGGACGAGCGCCTCGCTTCCCGTCCACCGGCCACTGTCCGGGGCGCCGTGTCTGGGACGCCGTTTCTGGGGCGCTGCCTAGGAGGGAAGGACGCGAAGGGTGACCACCCAGCGATGGGGGGAGATGGCCCTCGTCCGCGTGAACCCCTGGTCCTCGAAGGCCGCCATCGGGCCGGTGTGCAGGAAGGATCCTGAGACCGTGCGGTCGTCAGTCTCCTCCGGGTAGCCCTCGACGACGCCTCCGCCGCGGCGCGCGATCTCGTGCAGCGCCCCGCCCAGAGCAGCGGCGGCGACACCCCGGCCCCGATGTCCTTTGCCCGTGAAGAAACAGGTGATCCGCCAGTCAGGGGGGATCGTGAGGCCGGCTTCGTAGCGGCGGCGGCTCTTGATCTCCGGGAGCTCCTCGGGTGAGCCGAACTGGCACCAGCCGAGGCACTCCTCGCCCGCGAACACGAGCGCCGCGTGGGTGCGGTCCTGCCGCGTGCGCTCTTCCTTCTCAGCACGGTTCTCCTCCCTGGCCCGTCCCTGGCCGAGCTTGACGTGGAAGCCCATGCACCAGCACCCGCCCCACACCCCGTTGTTGGCCTCGACCAGGCGGGCGAACGCCGGCCAGGTGCTCACGTCGAGGGCGCGCACCTCCAGCTCGCCACGGTCCGCCGTCGAGCGGTTGGCCGCCATGGGTTCCATCCAACCCCACCGGGCCTCCGTGCGGTATGCCCGACCGCTACCGCGGTCCCAGTCCGGTGCGGCCGTCGAGCAGCTCCCGGGCGATGTCGAGATGGCCGGCATGCCGTGCCGTCTCCTCGATGAGGTGCAGGACCACCTCACGCACGTCGCGGAACTCGACGGGCAGCCCGGGCTGGTCGAGACCGGGCGGACGAGCGTCGAGGGGCAGGTCGGCCAGGATCACGCCGGTCCGCTCGGCCTGCTGTTGGTAGCGCGAGAGGGCGCGGGTCAACGCGCTGACGGTGCTGTCCGCGGCATACCCGTCGTCGTCGCCGGGTGACCAGGGAGCCGCCAGCACGATCTCGGCCCAGAGGTGCTCGGCATCCGCGAGGTGCCCGACCAGGCCGACCGGCGTCCATCCGCTGGGGACGACGGACGAGCCGGCCAGCGTGGGGTCGAGGCCGGTGACGATCGCGGTGACGCTGTCGCGTTGGGCTTGAAGCCAGCCCAGGAGCGCCGCCTTCTCGGTCCCCCTCCCGGTCCCGGTCCTGACCTCGACCGTCACTGGCCCTGCTCCGGGCGGTAGAGGGAGATCAGCTCGGTCCAGCGCGTATGCCAGTCGCCGGCCGGACGACCCTCGAGGTGGGCGCGCAGGTCGTCGAGGTGGGCCTGCCAGCCGGCCCCGTAGTCGGGCGCCTGGTCCCAGGGCAACCCGCGCTCCTCGACGACCAGCCGGGTGGCCTGCCCCTCGGGGGTGAGCAGCGCCTCCAGCACGGTCTCCTCGGTCGTGCCGGGCATCATGGTGAGCAGCAGACGGTGCCGCGCGTCGCATACCTCGATGCGCGCGGGCCCCTCCCACGTGCTGGTGAACGTCGCCTGGATCGTGCCGCCGACCCGGAGGTCACCCTCGACCGTCGCGAGCCACCGGGCGAGCCGCTCCGGCTCGGACACCGCGCGCCACAGGTCGTCGATGTCGGTGTCGTAGACGTCCTCGACGTGGATGGTGCCGTGGTCGCCGTCGCGGCGCACCTCTCCGAGCACGTTGACCGTCATGGTGACTCCCTTCGTTGTCGTCGGCCCCTGGCCACCTCGGTGTGCAGGGCGTCCATCCCCCGCTCCCAGACACGTTGGCGGTGCAGCAGCCACTCGCTGATTTCCTCCAGGCCCTCCGGCCGTAGTCGGTAGACCCGGCGACGCCCGTCCGACCGGACCTCGACGAGCCCGGCCTCCCGGAGGACCGACAGGTGCCGGGAGACTCCCGGCTGGCTGACCGGCACCAGGGCGCCGAGCTGGCCCGCCGTCGCCTCGGCCGCGCCCAGCGCCTCCACCATCACCCGGCGGTGCGGGTCGGCGAGGGCGTGGAGCACTGCGTCCATCCGCTCATGATTACCCATCTCGATATATAACGCAAGGGGTATGTCTGAGCCGATCTCGGGGGGTCGCGGACCGTACGGCGGGCACGAACCCGGTTTGTGACGACACCGGCCTGCATACCGGACTCGTGCCCGTCGGCCGGTTCGGTATGCTGCGCCATCGCCGGCGCCGAGTGGGGTCAGGAGACAAGGGCCCAGGGCCTTGACCGCGTCGCGCTCCTCGACCAGCTCGGCGACCGTCTTGGCGAGCCACCGGTGCGAGAACTCGTTGACGTCGGCAGCGGAGGTGGTCGGGCCGGTCGCGGCGCCGTCGAAGCCCGGCACGATCGCCGTGCGCGGTGAGCTTGCCGGTAACCCCGGCGCGGCCGTTGACGCTGTTGGCCAGCCCCCACAGCACCGCCCCTGCGAGGAAGACATCGACCAGCTGCGCGGCGATGTAGGCGCCGAGGTCGCGGAGATCATCGAACCGCCGTGCCGTGAACGCAAACGGCGCTCATGCCCGTACCGTGTGAGACGTGGTGGCCGAGGAGTCTCGCGACGGCGTCCCGCTCACGCACCTGGACGAGCCACTCTTCGACGGGTCAGGCGCGACGAAGCGGGACCTCGTCACCTACGTTGAGCAGCTCGCCGACCGGATGGTCATGCACCTGCGTGATCGGCCGCTGTCGGTGATCCGGGTCCGCGCTGGACAGCCGCCCTTCATGCAGAAGAACCTTCCGGCATACGCCCCGGAGTGGGTCGAGTCGGTCGTCATCTGGGCCGAACGCACCAAGCGCGACGTCACCTACGCCCTCGCCAACGACCGCCGGACCCTGGTCTGGTTCGCCAACCAGCGGGCGGTCGAGTACCACCCGGGGTTGATGACCACCCATGACCCGCATCAGACCCACCTCATCCTCGACCTCGACCCGCCGTCTGACCTCGACCCGGCTGACGGCTTCCGAAAAGCGGTGGCGGCAACGAATCTGGTGCATCGGGCACTCGACGAGCTGGGGCTGGCCGGCGTCGCGAAGACCAGTGGAGCCAAGGGCATGCACGTCTTCGTACCGCTGGAGCCGGCGAGCACCGCCGACGTCGCGGCGGCGACCCGGGCCATCGCAGTGCGGGCCGAACGACTCGACCCGGTCCTGGCGACAACGGAGTTCGTGGTGCAGGAGCGGCACGGGCGGGTCTTCGTCGACTCCACGCGAGCCGGCGGGGGCACGGTCATCGCGGCCTACAGCCCGCGCATCCGGCCGGAGGTGCCGGTCTCCTACCCCGTCGCGTGGCAGGACCTCGACGCGGTCAGCCCGCGGGACTTCACCCTTCGCTCGGTGCCCGGGCTGCTCGCGGGCCACGACGCCTGGGCCGAGCTGATGCCCGAGCCGCAGTCGCTTCCAACGGACCTCGTCGCGGAGGGCCACGAGATCCCCGTCGCCCGGGTCGCCGCCATGCACGAGGGCAAGCGCCGGGCAAGGCAGCGGCGTCAGCCGCGCTGACCGGTACCGGACCAAGCACGCCTCCCGTGGTCGGGGCGAGCGGGAAATGGTGAGCAGCAGCCTGCACGGGCGCCTGGGGCACGGTTCTCCCGGCCGGAGCACGAGATAACCTGCCCGCGGGGTGACAGTCGTGCCCCACCCGCGCCGGCTGTTCACCCCGATCGTGGTGAAGACCGCCTTGAGGTGGTCCTGGGCGGTATGCGGGGAGAGGAACAGGGTCGCGGCGATGTCCTTCGTGGGGACGCACCCTGCAGGACGAGAGCCACGACCTCCTGCTCACGCGCGGTCAGCCCGCGCGCCACGGCGGTCATCTCACCCGGCGGTCATCTCACCCACCTCGGCCTGCGGCGCGGTCTCGATCATAAGGACGGCCGACCCGGCCTCCGGACCGGGCCCCAGGGGCGGGAGCCGCGAAGAGCGCCCGGCGCACCCCGTCGGTGATGACCTCGAGCCCGGAGGCATGCAGCTGCCCCTCGTCCGACGTGTACGGCGCGCCCCCTCCCCGCGGTAGAGGGCGCGGAGACTCGGCGGCGGAGAACGCCTCGTCGCGCTTGGGCAGCGGATGCGACTTGTACGCCGCCGTGATGAGTCCGCTCGCAGGGTCGGTCATGGCCAGGCAGGCGAACACGAAGGGAATGTCGGGGGCCACGACCGCAAAACCGTATGGGCCAGCGCTTACGCCCGGCGCGCCCATCGGGTCTACGGCACGGCTCGCCCCTGACGGGCTAACCTCACCGCCGGCGACCGATGAGTCCGGCCCGAGCCGGATGTCTCCATACGCACCCACACCCGTGATCCGAGGAGACCCCGACATGACCACCACCGAGCCGACCCGCGACCCGCAGGGCACCGGCGAGCGCGCCACCGTCAACGACATCGAGCTCTACTACGAGGTCCATGGGTCAGGGCGGCCGCTGGTCCTGCTGCACGGCGGTCTGGTCTCCGGCGAGTCCTACCAGGCTGTGCTGCCCGCCCTCTCCGCCGACCACCAGGTGGTCCTCGTCGACCTCCAGGGCCACGGCCGGACCGCCGACATCGACCGGCCGATCGACCATCGACTCATGGCCGACGACATCGGGGCACTCATCGACCATCTGGGGCTCGAGGGTGCGGACGTCGTCGGCTACAGCCTCGGCGGCGGGGTCGCCCTGCACACCGCGGCTGCGCATCCCGAGGCCGTTCGCCGGCTCGTCATCGTCTCGACCTACACCTCCTCGGCCGCGATCTACCCCGAGCTGCGCCAACAACAGCTGCAGGTGAGCGGGGCGGCGATCGAGTTCATGAAAGCGACCCCCCTGTATGCCGACTACCAGCGGGTCGCGCCGCAGCCGGACGACTTCGCGACCCTGCTTGACAAGGTGGGCGCGTCCATGGCCCCGGAGTTCGACTACGCCGACGTCGTCGGAGGTCTCCAGGTGCCCACGCTCGTCATGGCCGCCGACGCCGACATGGCGCCCCCCCGGCACTTCGTCGCGATGTTCGAGCTGCTCGGCGGGGGTCAGCGCGACGGTGGCTGGATGGGCGACGGCCGCCCCGACGGTGGCCACGCGCTGGCGATCCTGCCCGGGCTGACCCACTACGACATCACCGCCTCGCCCCTGTTCGCGGCGACGACCCTGGCCTTCCTCGACCGATGACCGGCTGAGCCACGGGGTATGCCGGACCGACCGGCTGGTCCATGCCCGGTATGCCCGGTGCTGGGTGGGTCACAAAGCCGCGCGGACCAGCCGGACGGTCCAGCCGTATGCGCCGCGTGACACGATCGGGGCAGCCCCCGACGATGAGGAGAACCCACGATGAAGACGCATCACCTCGGCTCGCTCGAGGTCGGCCGGATCGGTCTGGGGACGATGGGCATGTCGCAGATGTACTCGCCGTCGGAGCAGGACGAGGGGGAGTCCATCCAGACGATCCACCGCGCCTTGGACCTCGGGGTGACGCTGGTCGACACCGCCGAGATCTACGGACCCTACGCCAACGAGGAGCTTGTCGGCCGAGCCCTGAAGGACCGCCGCGACGAGGTCGTCCTGGCCACCAAGTACGGCATGGTCTCCCACGGCGGCGACGGACCGGGCCACCTCGACAGCAGTCCCGACAACGTGCGTACGGCGGTGGAGGGGTCGCTGCGCCGCCTCGGCACCGACCACATCGACCTGCTCTACCAGCACCGCGTCGACCCCAGGACGCCGATCGAGGAGACCATCGGGGCGGCCGCCGAGCTTGTGACCGCGGGCAAGGTCCGCTACCTCGGGCTGTCGGAAGCGTGGCTGGACACGATCCGTCGGGCCCACGCCGCGCACCCGATCACCGCGCTTCAGTCGGAGTACTCGCTGTGGACCCGCGACCAGGAAGCCGAGGTTCTTCCGCTGCTGCGGGAGCTGGGCATCGGCCTCGTCGCCTACTCCCCGTTGGGCCGCGGCTTCCTCACCGGGTCGATCCGTTCGATCGACGACCTGGAGGAGGGCGACTCCCGCCGCACCAACCCCCGGTTCACGGGCGACAACTTCCAGCGCAACCTCGACCTCGCCGACGAGGTGGGCGCCCTCGCCCGAGAGATCGGGGCCACCCCGGCACAGGTGGCGCTGGCCTGGCTGCTCGCGCAGGGCGACGACGTGGTCCCCATCCCCGGCACCAAGAAGGTCCCCCGCCTCGAGGAGAACGTGGCGGCCGACGGCCTGGAGCTGACCCCCGACCAGATCCAGCGACTGACCGCCCTGGAGCCGCCGTCCGGCGACCACCACAGCAAGGAGCAGATGGCCACGCTGGAGCGCTGACCGTCCAGCCATGGCGACCGACACCCAGGCCATCGCGACGCTCACCGTGCTCGGGGACCACGGGATCCGGGTGCACCTTCCGCATGGCAGCCCGCTCACCGCCGCGGAAACCATTGTCGCGTCGCGTATCCCCCACGTCGAGGACGTCCTGCCCGCGGCCGAGACCGTGCTCGTCACCCTCACGGAAGGGGCCGATCCGGACGAGGTACGCCGGCGGCTCGCCGCCCTCGACCTGACCCAGGCGCCGGGTGGCGGGAGCGGTGCAGCGGCGGACGAGCTCGTGGTGCCGGTCCGGTACGACGGACCGGACCTCCAGGCGGTCGCCGATCTCCTGGACGTCAGCCCAGAAGCATTGGTACGCCAGCACATCGAGACGACCTGGCGGTGCGCCTTCGTGGGGTTCGCCCCCGGTTTCGGTTACCTGCGAGCAGACCGGCCCCGGCCCCCGGTGGCCCGCCGCGACCAGTCCCGCCCGCGCATACCGCCGGGATCGGTCGGCCTGGCCGACGCGTTCAGCGGCATCTACCCGCGGGCGTCCCCTGGTGGCTGGCAGCTCATCGGCTCGACCGACGTCGTCCTTTGGGACCTCGACCGCCCCGAGCCGGCGGTCATCCGCCCCGGCACGACCGTGCGGTTCGTCGATGCGGCCGGGGGCCGATGAGGGACCGCCGAGCGGGTCTGCGCGTCGTCGCCGCTGGCCGGCTCAGCACGGTGCAGGACCTGGGCCGTCCGGGCCAGTTCGCCCGTGGCGTGGGCGTTTCGGGCGCTGCTGACCGTGGCGCGCTCCGTCTGGCTAACCGGCTCACCGGCAACCCGGAAGGGGCGGCGGGGATCGAGTCGCTGCTCGGTGGTCTGGAGCTTGAAGTCACCGCCCACGTCGTCCTAGCGGTGACCGGTGCCGAGGCGGAGGTGACCGTCGACGGCCGCCCCGTCGCGACGCATACGACGTTGGCGCTGCGCCCGGGGCAGCACGTGGCGGTGGGTATGCCCCGGGCCGGCCTGCGCACCTACCTTGCTGTTCGAGGGGGCGTCGACGTTGCGCCGGTGCTCGGGTCCCGCAGCTACGACACGCTGGCCGGCCTCGGGCCGCCACCTATGGCGGACGGTGACCTCGTGCCGGTCGGTCCGGTGCCGGACGACCCCCTGCCCGACCAGGACCAGGCGCCCCGACTGTCACCGCCGACCGAGGACCACCTGCGGCTGCCCCTCGCGCCCGGCCCGCACCGCGACTGGTTCCCCGACCCTGACGCCCTGGTCCACGGCGCCTGGGCGGTCTCGGCCGAGGCCGACCGGGTCGGTGTGTGGCTCGACGGACCGCGCATCGAGCGGCGGTCGCAGGAGATCCCGACCGAGGGGATGTGCCTCGGCGCCGTCGAGGTGGTGCCGAGTGGCCGCGCCTGCGTCTTTCTCGCCGACCACCCGATCACCGGCGGCTACCCGGTCATCGGCGTCGTCCCGCGACGACATCTCGATGCGCTCGCGCAAGCCCGCCCCGGCCAGCCGGTCACCTTCTACCCCGCCCACCGCTAACCCGAACCGGACTCACGTGTTTGCTGGTTTTGGCTCGTTCGTACCCCGAAAAGCGACGAACACGTGAGCTCGGTCGGGGTTGAAGGGTGGGCCGGCGAGCCGGCCGAAGCGGGGGAGGGGGATCAGAGGGCGGCGGCGGCCTCGAAGGTCATCCACGCCTGCAGCTGGGTGGACAGCTCCACCACGCCGTCCCCCGGCTCCGCGGGCCACCCCGTGACGGGGTCGTCGGGGTCGACGGGGTCGACGGGGTGGACGGGGAAGACGACTGGCCCGTCGCCGCCAAGCGGATGCTCCGACCGACCGGCCCACAACGCGTCCGCCGTCTGCGTCACCATCGCCGTCGCCAGCTGCCGCGTCTCGACGGCCAACCGGGTCTCGCCGGCGGCGAGCGCCAGGTAGCGGACGAGGATCCCTGTGAACAACCCACCGTCCCCGCCGCCGTGGGTGCGCAGGACGAGCCGACCGGCGTCCGGCCCGGTCAGCTGCGTGGCGATCTCGTGCACGAGATCGGCCGCGCGACAGAGGCTTCCGGCATCTCCAAGTGTTATCAGCGCGCCGAGGACGGTGCCCTGGTTGTAGCTCCAGATGTCGGGGACCACGTGCTCCACCCCGGACGTGACGCGGATGCCGTCGAGGAACAGGCCCCGCTCGCCGAGCAGCCGCGCATACAGCCAGTCGACCAGTCCGGCCGCCTCGGTGGAACGCCCCTGGCGGGCCAGGTGCAGCGCGACCGGCGCGGTGGCCGGCACGTTCTTGAAGTCGCGCGTGGTGTTCCAGAACGCGCCGCCGCCGAGGTCAGTGGTGATGGCCGAGCGCAGCTGCCGGGTCAGCGCGACCTCCGCGACGCGCAACCGGCGGCGTGGTCGCGCGCGGCCCAGAGCCTCGTGCAGCAGGCTCAGCCGGCCCACGGCGAGCGCCAACCACGCCATGTCGTCGTAGTAGAGGTTGGTGAACCGGCCCACGTTGCGCAGCCGAATGGTTGCCAGCAACCGGTCTCCCCGAGCTGCGCGGCGCTGGGCGGACTCGTCATCGCCCTGCCGCAGGGCGCGCAGCCCCGCGTCGACGATGGCGTCGAGGTAGTGCGCCTGCCACCAGTAGTTCCACGGCCCCACCACGCGGTGCTGGGGCGGGTCGGCGACGCGAGCCAGGTGTGTGAGTGGAAGACCCAGCAGCCGGTGCCCGAACCGGGCCGTCACGGCGTGCGCGGCCACCGCCGCCTGCGTGTCGAGCGCCGGCTGGGCGGTGGGGTCGTCGGGCACCGCTCGACGTTACTCGGACGTTCCATCCGCGCGTGCTGCCCGGCCGGCCAGGTAACGTCGCTCCGGCTCGTTCGTCGTCAGCCCGACGGCGAGCCGGTATGCGTCGGCCGCCTCCGCTGCCCGCCCCGCTCGGTCGAGGAGGTGGGCCCGGACGGCGTGGTAACGGTGGTGCCGGGCCATCCGTGGGTCTCGGGCCAGCGCCGCCAGCTCCGTCAGCGCCTGGTCGGGTCCCTGCACCATGGCCACGGCCACCACGCGGTTGAGCGAGACCATGGCACCGGGCTCGTGGGCGACGAGCACGTCGTAGAGCGCCAGGATCTGCGGCCAGTCGGTGTCGGCCGCGGTCGGCGCCTCGGCGTGCAGCGCGGCGATCGCGGCCTGCACCTGATAGGGCCCGGGCGGGGACGTCGAGAGGGCGCGGGTGACCAGAGCGGTCCCCTCCTCGACCATGGCGCGGTCCCATTGCGACCGGTCCTGCTCCTCGAGGGTCACCAGGTCGCCGGCGGCGTCGACCCGGCTCGCCCGCCGTGCGTCGGTGAGCAGCATCAGGGCGAGCAACCCGGCGACCTCCCCGTCGTCGGGGCGTAGCGCGTATGCCGCCCGGGTCAGCCGGATGGCCTCCCCGCTCAGCTCGACGTCGACGAGAGCCTCGCCCGCACTCGACGCATACCCCTCGTTGAACACCAGGTAGAGCACGTGGAGAACCGCCCGCAGCCGCTCGCCCGCCTCGGCCCCCTCGGGGGTCTCGAAACGGGCTCCGGCGTCGCGAATCGCCTGCTTGGCGCGTGAGATCCGCTGCGCCATGGCTGTTTCGGACACCAGGTAGGCGCGGGCGATCTGCGCGGTGGTGAGCCCGGAGACCGCCCTCAGCGTCAGCGCCACCTGTGACGCGGGCGACAGCACGGGGTGGCAGCAGAGGAGCAGGAGGGCGAGGGTGTCGTCACGGTCCGAGAGCGGCTGCGGCTCCTCGGTGGGGCCGTGAGGTGCGGTCGAGGCGGCGGTCAGCTCGCGTCGCTCGCGAGCGGTGTCGCTACGCAGCCGGTCGACGAGCCGGCGGGACGCGACCGTGATGAGCCAGGCGCGCGGGTCGTCGGGCACGTCGTCGCGCGGCCATTGTGTCGCGGCCGCCAGCAGCGCCTCCTGGACCGCCTCCTCGGCGGCGTCGAAATGACCGTAGCGCCGGACCAGCGCCCCGAGGACCTGCGGCGCGAGGTCGCGCCACAGGCCCTCGATCCGCCGGTCGGTGATCTCGTCGGGCCGGCTGTCACCCGGACGGGTCACATCACCGCGATCGGCCGGAGCTCGACGGTCTCCCCGGGGCCGGAGAACGCCCGCGTGACCTCCTCGGCGCGCTGCTGGCTCTCGACGTCGATGACGAAGAAGCCGGCCAGGTGCTCCTTGGCCTCCGCATACGGTCCGTCGGTGACGACGGGCATACCACCGTCCCAGCGGTAGAGCCGTGCCGAGGCGGGGTCGCCTAGGGCATCGGCGTAGACGAGCTCGCCCGCCCCGGAGAGCTCGGTCAGCGTGGCCTCGAAGCCGGCGTTGGCGGCCTCCCGCTGCGCCTGGGGCAGCGCCTGCTGCTCGGGGATGTAGTCACCGGTGGGGTGGCCCCAGGGCTGCGGGTTGGAGTGGATGAGGATGACGTACTTCATGCGGTGCTCCTTCGCGGACGATGGCCGGGTCCCGGCCTGACACGGGTGATGTCGGAGCCGAGGGACGGTTCTCGACATGGTCTCGCAGACGGGTCGCCGGCCGGGGCGTCACGGATCATGATGGGCGGTAGCCGGCCGGCTCGGAGCAGGGCAGCCGAGACCATGACACGAGGGGCCTGAACATGCACCGACCTGGCACCGGAGCCGTGCGCCGCTGGTGGTCGGCGCTCGAGCTGGCCACCCGACCCGTGCATCCCGAGACGCGAGCGGCGCTCGCCACCCGGTGGGCGGCCCTGCCCGCCGGCGTCAGGACGCCCGCCCAGACCTTGGGCCGGCACGCGGTCGGCTGCGAAGGGACCCACGGGGTCTTCCCGAAGTGCGACCTCGCCTGCACCCCGTGCTACCACTCGCGGGACGCCAACCAGGTGGCCGTGGACGGTCCGCACACCCGCCGCGAGGTCACCGCGCAGATGCGGCTGCTGCGCCGGCTGCGCGGACCGCGAGCGCACGCCCAGCTCATCGGTGGCGAGGTCACCCTGCTGCCGCCGGACGACCACGCGGCGACGTTGCAGATCATGCGCGACCACGGCCGAGAGCCGATGAGCATGACCCACGGCGACCTCGACTACGCCTATCTCGAGGCGCTCGCGCTCGGCCCGGACGGGCGTCCCCGCTTCCGGCGGCTCTCGTTCGCCAGTCACTTCGACATGCTCATGTTCGGCCGGCGGGGCCTCGCCCGGCCGCCGGACGAGGCGGCCCTCGACCCCTACCGGCGGCGCTTCGTGGAGCAGTTCCAGCGGCTCCAGCGCGAGCACGGCGTACGCCACTTCCTGGCCCACAACATGACCGTCACCCCGACCAACCTCGGCCAGATCGCCGGCGTCGTCCGCTCCTGCCGCGACACCGGGTTCGGCCTGTTCTCCTTCCAGCCGGCCGCGTTCGTCGGTGACGAGCGTCGGTGGCACGAGGGCTACCGCGACCCGAGCGGTGACGACGTCTGGGCCGAGGTCGAGAAGGGGGCGGGCACGCGGCTGCCCTTCCGGGCGCTGCAGATCGGCGACGAGCGCTGCAACCGCACGACATACGGGTTCTATGTCGGCGCGCGGTACTACCCGATCCTCGACGACGAGGACCCGGCCGACCTGCGGCTGCGCGACGCGTTCCTGACCCGGTTCGGTGGGGTCAGCTTCTCGGGGACAGCGCCCGCGTTGCTCGCCGTCAAGGTCCTGCGCGTGGTCGCGCGCCATCCCGGGGTGGCGCTGCGGTTCCTCGGCTGGGCGGCCCGGCGGGTGCGTCTCATCGGCCCGCTCGCATTGCTGCGAAACGGGATCCGGCCGTGCACGTTCGTCATGCACTCGTTCATGGATGCCGCCGACGTGGCCCCGGCCTGGGCGGCCCTGCGTCGTGGAGAGGTTTGCGCCGAACCGCGACTCAGAGACACCCAGGACCGACTCTCAGCCTGCTCCTACGCCATGGCGCACCCCGAGACCGGTGAGCTGGTCCCGGCCTGCGTGCAGCACAGCGTCCTCGACCCCGTCGAGAACGTCGCTCTGCGGCGCCGGCTGCCACTCACCCCCGTCGGCCGCGACGGGCGCGGCGCTCGCCGGGCTCCGACTGGGGTCGGGTGTGGTGTTTGACGCCCGTGCCCGCCGGCTGCTGGGGCCGACCCTGGAAGGTGCGGGTGCGCAACTAGCCGACCGAGGGGTGCAACCGCTCACCCTGACCGCTGCGGGCTGGTTGGTCGGGGTGGGCGCCTGTGTCGCGGTCGCCCGGCAGGCCTGGGTCGTCGGTCTCGTCCTGTGGCTGCTCAACCGGCTGCTCGACGGCCTCGACGGTCCGGTCGCCCGTCACCGCGGGGTGACGGATCTCGGTGGCTTCCTCGACATCGTGGCCGACTTCAGCGTCTACGCGGGCTTCCTCGTCGGCGTCGCCGTCGCGGTGCCCGACGCCCGGCTCGGCTGCGTCGCCCTGCTGACCGCCTACTACGTCTCGGGCACGGCGTTCCTCGCCCTGTCCTCCCTCGTGGAACGCCGCGGCGGCGACGGCGCTGATCCGGCCGGCGGCCACTCGGGCGACGGACGGTCGCTGCGCTTCGTCGGCGGGCTGGCCGAGGGCACCGAGACCGTGGCCGTCTACGCCCTCATCTGTCTGGTCCCCGGATGGGCCGTCGGTCTCGTCTGGGTGTTCACCGTGGCGGTCGCCGTCACCGCCGTCCAGCGGGTCGTGATGGGGTTCCACCTGCTGAGACGTTGATCGGACGCGCTTCAACGCCCCAGCCGGTCCCGGGCACCGAGCCAGGCCCGACGCATACCCGACGCCGCCCCGACCGCTCGGGCCGCCGCCGGACGTCGCAGTCCGGCGCGCACGTCGGCGATGGCCGCGTTCCACACGCCGTCGCCGTAGGTGGGGTATGCGTGGGTGCTGCCGGCGAGGTCGCGGGTCCGTAGTCGATGGCGCACGGCGAGGACGACCTCGGCGAGGCTCTCCCCGGCCCGCGGCCCGACGAGGGTCGCGCCGACGACGCGACCACGACGGTCGACGACGAGCCGGCTGAACCCCACGACGTCGGCGTCGGCCACCGCCCGGTCGACGTCGGCGTGGTCCCAGGTCAGCACTCGCATACCCACCTCCGCGCGGTCGGTCCGGACGCCGACCGAGGCGACCTCGGGGTTTGTGAAGGTGACCCGGGGTACGACCTCCCCCTCGACCGAGCGGCGCAGCCCGAGCAGGGCGTTGGTCACGGCCAGCGTGGCGTGCACTCCGGCCAGATGGGTGAGCTGGGCGTGCCCGGTGATGTCACCCGCGGCCCAGATGCGGGGGTTGGTCGTGCGCAGGTGCTCGTCGACCCGCACGACTCCGTGGGCGTCGACATCGACCCCGGCGCGGTCCAGACCCAGCCCCGACGTGCGTGGGCGGCGGCCGACGGCGACGAGCAGCCGGTCGTAGTTCACCCGCCGCCCGTCGGCGAGGTGGAGCACCCCGGAGGTGAGGTCGGTCGCGTCTGGCTGCACCCTGGCGGCGCGTCCCGGTGACGACGTCGACCCCGTCGGCGGCCAGGGACTGCGCGACGAGGGCGGCGGCCGCAGGATCCTCCCCCGGCAGCAGGCGGTCCCCGGCCTCGACGAGGGTGACTGCAGACCCCAGCCGGGCGAAGGCCTGGCCGAGCTCGCACCCGATGCTGCCGCCGCCGAGCACGGTGAGGCGGTCCGGACGGGTCGTAAGGTCCCAGACGGTGTCACTCGTC
>JALZBI010000461.1 GCA_030947565.1 Actinomycetota bacterium | reverse complement strand
CCCCCCCACCGGCGTACCCGGGTCATCACCGGGGGAAACCCGCCGGAACCCGTACGGATGTTCGGGTAGCGTTCTGCGCCATGGCCGCCTCACCGACCGCACCGACCGCGGCGCAGGTCAAGACCGAGCGTCTCCTCAACCTCGTCATGGCCCTGCTCGCCACCCGGATGCCCCTGTCCAAGGCCCGCATCCGGGCGGCGGTCCCGCAGTATCAGATGACCGCGTCCGTCGAGGCCTTCGACCGGATGTTCGAGCGTGACAAGGACGAGCTGCGCGAGCTCGGGATCCCTCTGGTCACCGCCGTCATCGACCCCGTCTTCGACGACGAGCTGGGCTACCGCATCGACAAACGGGAGTATGCGCTGCCCGAGATCGCGTTCGAGCCCGACGAGGTGGCCGCACTGTCGTTGGCGGCCCGCACCTGGACCCGGGCCAGTCTGGCCGGACCCGCGGCGTCCGGGCTGCGCAAGCTGCGCGCCGCCGGGGTGACCATGGACGAGCGCTCCCTCGTGGGGATCGAGCCGGTGGTCCGCACCACTGAGGAGGCCTTCGAACCGCTGCGGCGGGCCGTCCGCGACCGGCAGGCGGTGACGTTCGGCTACCGCAAGCCCGAGCAGGAGACCGGGTCCCGCCGTCTGCAGCCGTGGGGGCTGGCGCAGTGGCACGGTCGGTGGTACCTCACAGGCCACGACCTCGACCGTGGAGCCCCTCGCGTCTTCCGGGTGAGCCGCATCGACACGGCGGTCCGCACAAGCGGGCCGCTCGGGGCCTACGAGATCCCCTCCGACCACGACGCCCGGGTGATGGTCGAGACCACGCAGCAGTCGTCCGCCCCGTCCCGGCCGGCCACGCTTCGGGTGCGCCACGGCAGCGGCAACGCCCTGCGCCGGCGAGCGACCTCCGCCCCACAGGAGCTCGACGGCTGGACGCGGGTGCAGGTCGACTTCCGCGACGTGGACCGGGTGGCCGACGAGGTCGCCGGCTACGGTCCCGACGTCGTCGCCGAGTCGCCCAACGACCTGCGAGAGGCTGTGGTCCGGCGGCTCCGAGGTGCCGCCGGCTCGACGCATACCGAGCTGTCGCCGTCCAGCGGACGGGTCCGGTGAGCGCGGCCAGCCCCGCCGGTCCGATCCGGCGGCCGCCCGCGGAGACGGCGACGAGCCGCCTCTCCCGGCTGCTGGACATGGTGCCGTGGCTGCTCGCCCACCAAGGGGTCGACCTCGACGAGGCGGCGGGCGAGTTCGGGGTCACCCCCGACCAGCTGGTCGCCGATCTCGAGCTGCTGTTCGTCTGTGGCACCCCGGGCGGCATGCCCGACGACCTCATCGAGGCCGACTGGGAGGACGGCCGGGTGTTCATCGGCAACGCCGACGTCATCGCCCGCCCGCTACGGCTCACCGTCGACGAGGCGCTCGCCCTCATGGTGGGGCTGCGGGCCCTCGCGACGACTCCGGGGCTGGCCGAGCACGACGCGGTCGCCGGGGCCCTGACCAAGCTCGAGGAGGCCACGGGAGCCGTCGGTGCGCCGAGCACGCGGGTGCAGGTGTCGATCGACGACGGAGCGCAGGCCTCGGTGCTCGCTCAGGCCCGTCGGGCCGTGGGGCAGCACCGACGGCTGCACCTGGCCTACCTGGTGGCCACCCGCGACGAGGTCACCGAACGTGACGTCGACCCCATGCGAGTGGTCTTCCTCGACGGGCACTGGTACCTCGAGGGCTGGTGCCACCGGGCGGAGGACGTGCGTCTGTTCCGCCTCGACCGCGTGCAGGCGCTCGAGGTGCTCGACGTCGACGGCACCCCCCCGCCGCAGGCCCAGCCCCGCGACGTCGGTGAGGCCCTCTTCACGCCGGGGGAGGAGGACCTCGAGGTGGTGCTGGAGACCGACCGGGCGGGCGCCTGGATCGTCGACTACTACCCGGTCGACCACGTCGAGCGCCTCGACGACGGACGTCGCCGGGTCACGCTGCACGTCTCCGACCCGGCCCTCATCCGACGGCTCGCGTGGCGGATGGGCGGGCACCTGCGGGTGCTGCGGCCCGTTGATCTGGCAGACAGCGTCGCCACGGGTGCCCACGAGGCGCTGGGCGCGTACACCGGCGGCCTGTGAGACCGACGCGTAGAGTGAGACGTCACCGACCCGGAAGGTTAGTCAGGACCATGTGGAGAGACCTCGCGCAGCCCAGCCACCTCATCATCATCGCGGTGCTGCTGCTTATCCTGTTCGGCTGGAAGCGGCTGCCTGACGCCGCCCGGAGCGTCGGGCGCTCCATGCGCATCTTCAAGTCCGAGGTGTCGGAGATGAAGAACGACGGCAAGGAGGGGCGCCCCAGCCCCGCCGCCAACGACACGGTGCCCGGTGACGTCGTCCCACCGCCTGCAGCCCAGCCCGCCCCCCAGTAC
>JALZBI010000123.1 GCA_030947565.1 Actinomycetota bacterium | reverse complement strand
GTTCGGGGTCGAAGGGCGGCCCTGTGACTACCGTGGTCGTGCTGCTCACCGTGGTGGCCGGTGGCCTCGGAGCGGTGTCCCGGTTGGTCGTGGACGGCCTCGTGCGGACCCGGTGGGGCGCGACGTACCCGGTCGCGACGGCCCTGATCAACGTCTCCGGGTCGTTCGCCCTGGGGCTGGTCACGGGACTGGTCCTGGCGGCGGCGGCGCCGGACGCGTTGCGGACGGTCGTCGGGACGGGGTTCCTCGGCGGGTACACCACGTTCAGCACGGCCAGCTTCGAGACGGCGCGGTTGGTGGAGCAGCAGCGATACGGAGCGGCCGCGGCATACGGGCTGGGCACGGTCGTGGTGACGACCGGGGTGGCCGCGCTCGGCCTCTGGCTCGGACTGCTGGCCTGACGCCCCTGGGTGCGGCTAGGCGCCGTCGCGGTCGAAGCGGATCAGCTGTCGGATGGCCCGGCCGTCGGCCAGCTGGTCCATGGCCGCGTTGATGTCCTCCAGGCCGATGGTCGAGGAGACGAGCTCTTCGACCGGCAGCCGCCCGCCCCGCCACATCTCGACGAACCGGGGGATGTCACGCTCGGGCACGGCGGAGCCGAGGTAGCTGCCCACGATGGTGCGGCCCTCGGCGACCAGGCCGAGCGGGGCGATGCTCACCCGGGCGTCGGGCCGGGGCAGGCCGACCGTGACCGTGGTGCCACCGACCGCGGTCGCGGCGATCGCCGCCTCGAAGGCCCGGGCGTTGCCGGCAGCCTCGACGACGACGTCGGCCTTGACCCCGTGCTCCGCGAGCTCGTCGGGGGTGAGGGCCTCGGCCGCGCCGAGGCGGCGGGCGGTCTCGAGCTTGTCGGGGACCGCGTCGACGCCGATCACCGTGAGTCCGCCGAGCCCCACCGCGGTGATGAGGGCGGCCATGCCGACGCCGCCCAGGCCGACGACCATGACCGTCTGCCCCGGCTGGGGCCGGCCGGCGTTGACGACCGCTCCCCCACCGGTGAGGACGGCGCAGCCGAGCACTGCGGCGACGTCCGGGGGTACGTCGTCGTCGACGGGGACGACGGAGCGGTGGTCGACCACGGCGTGGGTCGCGAAGCCCGAGACGCCGAGGTGGTGGTGCACCGTCGTGCCGCCCCGGTGCAGCCTGCTGTCCCCGCCGAGCAGGGTGCCCGCGTTGTTGGCGGCGCTGCCGGCGACGCACGGCACGCGGCCGTTGCTTCGACAGGCCGCGCACTCACCGCACCGCGGGAGGAACGTCATGACGACGCGCTGCCCTGGGGCGATGCTGGGGACGTCCGGACCGATGGCCTCGACAATCCCGGACGCCTCATGACCGAGGGCCATGGGCACGGGGCGGACGCGGTTGCCGTCGACGACGGACAGGTCGGAGTGGCATACCCCGGCGGCCTCGATGCGGACGAGCAGCTCGCCGGGCCCGGGCTCATCGAGGTCGAGCTCGGTCACCACGATCGGCCGGGACGCGGCGAAGGGCCGGGCGCGACCGATCTCCTGCAGGACGGCGGCCTGGATCTTCATGATGGTCCGTTCTTGTTCGCGGCCTCGAGGGCCGACCGGATGGGCGGAGGGACGGGCACCGTGGCCCGGGTGGCCGGGTCGACGTAGACGTGGACCCACCGGGCCAGTGCGGCCGGCGCGGGCTCACCGTCGGTGAACAGGCCCAGGGCATACGTCACGCTCTTCGTGCCGAGACGCTCGACGTCGACGCCGACGACGAGCGCGGCGGGGAAGCCGACCTCGCTCAGGAACCGGCACGAGGTCTCCGCGACCACCCCACGGGCGTGCTGGTCGAGGGGTCCGGTGCCGGTCTGCTGGGCGAGCCAGCCGTTGATGGCGGTGTCGAAGAGCTCGAAGTAGACCGCGTTGTTGAGGTGGCCAAACATGTCGTTGTCGGCCCACCGGGTGCCGACGGGCCAGTGGACGGGGAAGTCGGCGAGCTCAGGCACCCCCGAAGCACACCGGTTGGCCGCGCAGAAGTCCAGCACCTCCGGGCCGGCCGTGTCCGGTCACGCCTCGCGCTTCAGGTCGACGGTTGGGGTGATGGAGGCCATCCGGGGCGTGGCGACCACCGATGCACGCACGCCGGACCGGCGAGCGGCCGGGTAGGCGGCCTCCACGCGGGCCAGCACCCGGTCAGGGCTGCGGGCGAGCGCCGTGGGCGTAACCCCGATGACGACGACCCGCGCTGCGGACAGGTTGGAGTCCTGCTCGACCGTGGAGTCCCAGTCCAGGACGTCGGCGTGGAACTGCCGGCTGTGGACCAGCACCACCGTCGCCACGTCGTCGAGCCACAGGTCCGGGGTCGTCAGCCGCCGACCGTCCGCGTCGCGCAGCTCCGGGTTGAGCCAGGCCGGAGGGAGGACGCGCGAGGTGGCCACCAGGCGCGCCAGATCCGCCTCCGGCAGTGACCACGCGCCGGCCGCCGCCTCCCTGACCGCGCGTTCTGAAGGCGTGCCCTCCCGTTCCGACGCCGGACGTCCACCCAGTGCGCGACGTCGTCGAGCCGGTCCCGTCGCCGTTGAACGCCCTCGATCAGCAGTGCGCGGCATTCGGCATCGTCAGGCGGCGTCGACCAAGGCACGTGGGAGGCAGGAGAACCTCAGCGGGCCACGCTCCACGACGCGCTCGTCGGTGAAGCCGGTGCGCCGGATCGACAGCCACGCCACGTCGCGTGACCGGTGGGAGTCGGGGACCAGGACGTGGGTTTGGGCCGACGCTGCGAGCCCCGGCCACCCGTGCCTGGACAGGGCAGTCGGCCCGCCCCATGGTTCGGACAGTGTGCGGATCAGAGTGCGTGTGGTGTCGTCAGAACAGCATCAAACGCACTCTGATCCGCACTCTGACCGCGCCGAGCGCGACATTCTCGACGTGCTCCTGGTGCGCTCACCCGTATGCGTCAACGGCCCAGGAACTTCTCGAAGCCCTTCGGGAGGTTGGCGGGGTCGAAATCGGGGCTGTCGGTGCCGTCCGCGCCGTCGCCGCCCAGCTCTGACGGCATACCGAACGCCCTGCCGGCGGCCGACGTCCGCGCCCCAGCGGCCCGCTGCGCCTCGGCCCGCTCATCGGCGGCGCGCTTGGCCGGGTTGCCGCTCTTGGACTTCTTGCGCTGCACCGGTGCCGGCCGGCCGGCCTTGCGCGCGCCCGGCATGGCCGGCATACCCGGCAGGCCGGCGCCGCCGCCTCGGGCCAGCGACTTCATCATCTTCTGCGCCTCGCGGAACCGCTCGAGCAGCTGGTTGACCTCAGACACCGTGACGCCGGACCCCTTGGCGATGCGCGAGCGCCGCGACCCGTCGATGAGCTTGGGGTGGGACCGCTCGAACGGCGTCATCGAGCGGACCATCGCCTCGACCCGGTCGAACTCGCGCTCGTCGAGGGAGTCCAGCTGCTCACGCATCCCCTGCATGCCCGGCATCATCTTGAGCATCGCCTTGAGCGAGCCCATCTTCTTGATGGCCGACATCTGCTGGAGGAAGTCGTCGAAGGTGAAGTCCTCCTCGGCGAGGAACTTGCGAGCCATCTCGTCGGCCTCGCGCTGGTCGAACGCCTTCTCGGCCTGTTCGATCAGCGTGAGGACGTCACCCATGTCGAGGATGCGCCCCGCCATCCGGTCGGGGTGAAAGACCTCGAAGTCCTTGGTGTTCTCGCCCGTGGACGAGAACATGATCGGCCGCCCGGTCACCCCGGCCACCGACAGTGCGGCGCCACCACGGGCGTCACCGTCGAGCTTGGAGAGGACGACGCCGGTGAAGTCGACGCCCTCCTGGAACGCCAGCGCCGTCTCGACCGCCGCCTGCCCGATCATCGCGTCGATGACGAAGAGGACCTCGTCAGGCGCGATGGCCGTACGGATGTCGGCGGCCTGCTGCATGAGCACCGCGTCGACGGCCAGCCGGCCCGCGGTGTCGACGATGACGACGTCGTACTGCTTGGCCCGCGCCTCCGCGATGCCGGCCCGCGACACCGAGACGGGATCGCCGAACGACCGGGTCCCTTCGCCGGACGACAGCACGGCGTCGTGGCCGCCGACGTTGCCCTGCTCGGGCGCATACACGGGTACGCCGGCACGGTCGCCGACGACCTGCAGCTGGGTCACGGCGTTGGGGCGCTGGAGGTCGGCGGCGACGAGCAACGGTGTATGCCCCTGGCCGCGCAGCCACGCGCCGAGCTTCCCGGCGAGGGTGGTCTTGCCGGATCCCTGGAGGCCGGCGAGCATGATCACCGTCGGCGGGTTCTTGGCGTAGCGCATCGTGCGGGTCTCGCCGCCGAGGATGGTGACGAGCTCCTCGTTGACGATCTTGACGACCTGCTGGGCCGGGTTCAGCGCCTGGCTGACCTCCTCGCCGAGCGCCCGCTCCCGCACGGCGCCGATGAACTCCTTGACGACGGGCAGGGCCACGTCGGCGTCGAGCAGGGCCAGGCGGATGTCGCGCAGCGCCTTGTTGACGTCGGACTCGGACAGCCGACCCTTTCCACGCAGCCCTTTGAAGGTGGCGGTCAGACGGTCGGACAGGGAGGTGAACACCAGAGAACTCTACGGCGGACCAGCGCGGCTTCTCCGCGCGAGGCGTTGCTCAGCGACCTACTCGGTCGCCCACCCGTCGCCCGTGTCGATGATCACCGACACCGCCTGGGCCACCCGGGCCGGTGGCAGCGGGCGGCCACCGAGCTCGGTGACGTAGAACGTGTCGAGCGCCTGACCGGCATACGTGGCGATGTGGGCGCTGCGCACGCTCAGGGAGGCCCGCGACAGGGTGATCCCGATGTCGTGGAGCAGCCCGGGACGGTCGGTGGCGCGCACCTCGATCACCGTCGCCGAGTCGGAGGCATGGGAGATGACCATGGCTCTGGTCTGGCCCGGCGACCCCGAGGCGGCGCGCGAGCTGTCCGTGACCGAGGCGCGGCGGCGCCGCGACAGCACGGCCAACGGCTCTCGATCGCCTCCGGCGAGACGCACCAGCCCACGGACGATGGCGGCCGGGTCGGGTGACCCGCCTCCTGGCGTCTCGATGTGCCACTCGTTGGCGGCTACCCCGTCGACGGTCCGCACGACGGCCGAGCGGACGATGTGGCCCTGCCCGGCCAGCAGGCCCGCCGTGTCGGCGAACAGCCCCAGCCGGTCGCGGTCGTAGACGTCGATGCGGTGCGCCCCGCCGAGCGCGGTCACGAGCACGACGGGCTGGCCGACGGCGATGCGCTCCTGGATCTCGGGCGGCACCGGGTCCGCCTCCCGGAACGACTCCCGCGGCGGAGCGTCGTCGGCCAGGGCCGCTCGGGCCGTCGTGACGAGCTTGTCCAGCAGGCTGGCGCGCCAGTCGGTCCAGGCGGCGGGGCCGGCAGCGTTCGCGTCGGCCTCGGTCAGCGCCCGCAGGAGGTCGAGGTTGTCCAGGCTGCCCCCGACCGCCTTGGAGACCATCGAGATGGTCTGCGGGTCGTCGCCGTCGCGCCTCGTGGCCAGGTCGATCAGCGTCAGGTGCTCACGCACCAGCTGCACCACCAGGGCCCGGTCGGCGTCCTCGACCCCCAGCCGCTGCAGGACGGCGTCGGCGATCGGCGCCCCCGTCTCCGAGTGGTCGCGGGAGCCGGGCGTCTTGCCGATGTCGTGCAGCAGCGCCGCGAGCAGGAGCAGGTCGGGGCGGCTCACCTCGCGCAGCAGCCCGCAGGCCCGTACGACGGTCTCGATGAGGTGCCGGTCGACGGTATGCCGGTGCACGGCGCTGCGCTGCGGCCGGCTGCGGACGGCGGTCCATTCGGGGATCCACCGTCCGACCACACCGGCGAGGTCGAGGCCCTCCCAGACGGAGACCAGGCCGGGGCCGGTCGCCAGCAGGTCGCCGAAGATCGCGAGGGCCGCCGGGGGCCACGGGGTCAGGATCGGCGGGCAGCTGGCCGCGAGGTTGGCCAGCGTCGTCGGGGCGATGCTGACGTTGTTGCGGGCGGCGACGAGCGCGGCACGCAGGATGAGCAGGGGGTTGCCGACGGGGTCGACGCCCGGCCCGAGGACGGCCTCCCCGTCGGAGAGAAAGAGGCCGTAGCCTAGCGGCGTCATCCGGGGCCGCCGGGGGCCGACCCGCAGGGTGCGGGCGCGTTGGGCCTGGGCGGCCCGCCGCAGGGTGCCGTCGAGGGAGTAGCCGATGACGCGCGCCGAGGTGGACACGTCGGTCAGCAGCTGGTCGGCGTCGTGGTAGCCGAGCAGCGCGGCGGCGGCGTCGTGGTCGTCCCGCGACAGCCGGTCTCGGCCGCGGCCGGTCACGACGTGCACGGCGTCGCGCACGTCGAGGAGCTTCCCGTGAGCGGCGTCGACCGCACCGTGCGGACGGTCGGCCAGCCAGGCGGCGGCCAGGGCGCGCAGCACCGTCATGTCGCGCAGCCCGCCCCGGGCCTCCTTCAGGTCGGGTTCGAGTAGGTGGGCGAGGTCACCCTGGCGCGAGTGCCGCTGGGCGATCTGCTCCTGCAGCTGCGGGAGACGGGTACGCGCGTTGGCCCGCCAGTCGTGGGCCACGGTGGACCTGGCCGCGTTGACGATGTCCTCCTCGCCGGCGACGAACGAGATGTCGAGCAGTCCCACCGCCGCGGACAGGTCGGCGCCGGCGACGGTGCGGCACTGGTTGACGGTGCGCACGCTGTGGTCGAGCTTGACCCCCTGGTCCCAGATCGGGTACCAGAGGCGGTCGGCGAGGTCGGTGAGCTCGCCCGCCCCGAGGGCGCGCGTCTGGTGCAGGAGCACGAGGTCGACGTCGCTGAGCGGGCCGCCGTCGCGGCGGGCCAGGCTGCCCACGGCGGCCAGGGCCACCCCGGGGAGCCGGCGGCCCGCCGTGGCCTCCTGCCAGAGCTCGGTGAGCCACTGCATACCGAAC
>JALZBI010000460.1 GCA_030947565.1 Actinomycetota bacterium | reverse complement strand
GGTGGATCTGAGCCGTCATCGACCCGCGCCCGAGGCCCCTGCGCCCGGGGGGTCCGCTCTCCACCGAAGGAACCCCGTTGGCTGCCCTGAACCGTCTCGCCCCGCTCGTCGCCACCGACCTCGTCCGCGCGTTCGGCGACCGGTCCGTCCTCGACGGGGTCAGCCTCGTCGCCAACCCGGCCGAGCCCGTCGGACTCGTCGGGGAGAAACGGGGTCGGCAGGTCGACGCTCCTGCGCATCCTCGCGGGCGTGGACCGGCCGGAGTCGGGGTCGGTCATCGCTCCCGACGACCTCGCCCACCTCGGCCAGGAGCCGCAGGACGTCGGGTTCGACGACCCCACCCACACGGCGCATGAGGTGTATGCGTCGGCCGCCGGCGGTAGGGAGGTGCCGACCCTCGGTGACCTCGGGCTGGTTCACCCCCGCGAGCTGGGCAAGCCGGTGTGGCAGCTCAGTGTCTTGCAGCGGCACCGGCGATGGACCGGCTCGGAGGTCAGTCTGGGCGACCGGCGCTGACGCCGACGAGCCGCAGGACCAGCTCCAGTCCGTGCACCGGCCCGTCGGTCCTGGGCAGGATGAGGGTGCGGATGCCGAGCGCGGCGGCCGCACCGTCGTCGCGCCAGGCGTCGCCGACCATCAGGACCTCTGCCGGAGGCCGGGCGACGACGTCGAGCGCCGCCTGGAAGATCCGGGGGTCGGGCTTGACCACCCCGAGGGCCTGCGACATGACGAGGCCGTCCAGCAAGGGCGCGATGCCGGTGCGCTCGACGACGGGTCGGAGGTCGTAACCGACGTTGGACAGCAGGGCCACGCGGATCCTGTTGGTGCGCAACACCTCCAGCGCGGGGAGGGTGTCATCGTAGGCCTCCCAGACGTCCGCGGCGGTGGCGTAGAGCGCGTCGCCCAGTGCGGTGTCGATCATCCGCGTCCGGCCGATCGTCGCGAAGAACACCTCTCGGTGCCGACGGGGGTCGAGGTCCCGCTCGCTGTCGGGGTCCAGGTCTCGGGCGTGGTCCCAGATGTGGTCGAGGAAGTCGACAGTGCCGGCGTGGTCCGGCCCGAGCCCGGTCTCGGGATCACGGTCGCGGCCCAGCCGCTGCCACGCCGCGTCGAGCCACCGGCCGGCGTCGCCACCGTGGACGAGGGTGTGGTGGAAGTCGAAGACGACGCCCGTGATCGGGGGAGCCTGCGGCACAGAAAGACTCACGCGTCAGCCAGCGGCGGTCGGTGGGCCCGCACCAGGACGTCGAGGGCGGGTCGGCGGTCGGCAACGTCTGCCCCGTGACCGTGCCCTTCGTCGGCCACGGGCCGCTCCACCCGCTCGGCGCGGTCGACGATCAGGCCCGTGCCCTCGAGATCGGCGACGACGTCGTCCTGGTTGAACAAGACGGTGGCGTCCTGAGGCCCACCGACGCCGTGCTGGAGGTTGTCGCTGTGGTGGGCCACGAGCAGGAACGTGCCGCCGGGGCTTAGAGCCTCGGCCGCGGTGCGGTGCACCTGCCGACGGAGGTCCGCCGGCACCTGGAGGTAGGCGAGGACGGTCAGGTCGACCCGCTCCGGAGGGGTCCACGTGCGGAGGTCGGCGGTCACGGCCGTGAGGCGCTCGACTCCGGCACCGAGCCGCTCGGTGGCCAGCTCCGCCGCCCGGCGGGTCGCCACCGGGGAGAAGTCGACGGCGGTCACCCGCCACCCCCGCTCGGCCAGCCAGAGGGCGTTACGGCCCTCCCCGGAAGCCAGGTCGAGAGCCACGCCGGGTGGCAGAGCGGCGGTCTCCTGGGCGACCACGGCGTTCGGCCCCGACGACCACACCAGCGGCGACCCGGCATACCGGCGGTCCCAGTCCTCGGCGTCCACCCGCCCGATCATGCCGTCTCGATGGGTGCGCGGCCGAGGCGGCGTGGTGCACTGGTCAGCAGCCAGCGGCAGGCCGTATGCTCTGCGACGCCGTCGAGGGTCGTCCCCCCTGCCACCCTCGACGCGCTGTGGTGGTGCGGCCTCGATGCACACCACCATGGGGCGCGGCAGCATCACCCCCCGGATGCTGCCGCGCCTACCTCATCGCCCGACCTGTGCGCCCACCACCTCTGGTGGAAGCGAAGCACCGCAAGCACCCGCCGATGGGGTGTCGGGCGACGGAGGCAGCGTGAAGGCGTCGTAGACGTGCGAGGCGTGTCCCACGACGGCCTTCTCGCTGATCCGCAGCCGGCGGGCGATGGCGGCGTTGGTGAGCCCGTCGGCCATGAGCCCCAGCACCTCGGCCTGACGGGGTGTCAGCCGGTCGAACGCCTGCGTGTCCTGCCGAGCCCGGTCGAGCACCTGGGCCCGGAACGACGGGACGACGAGGACGGCCTCGTTGAGAAGGTCCGCCGCAGGATAGCTCCGGTCCGGCAGCGAGTGCGGCGC
>JALZBI010000122.1 GCA_030947565.1 Actinomycetota bacterium | reverse complement strand
GAGGTCGAGTGGCTGACCCGCGGCGTCGCCCGGTACTTCCCGGAGGCGCACGAACGCTTCCTGGCGGTGCTGCCGCCCGCCGACCGCGACGGCCCGCTCGCCGCGGCGTACGCCCGCCTGCTCGCCTCACCGGACCCGCAGGTGCGCACCGACGCCGCGGCCGCGTGGTGCGCCTGGGAGGAGGCCATCGTCGCCCTCGCGGACGACACCCCGCCCGACCCACGCTACGGGGACCCCGCGTTCCGCTACCGGTTCGCCCGCACCGTCACCCACTACTTCAGCCACGCCGGCTTCCAGCCCGATGACGCCATCCTCGGCGAGCTGCACCGCCTCGCCGGCATCCCCGGCGTCCTCGTGCAGGGCCGTCTCGACCTGTCCGGGTCGGTGGCGCTCGCGCAGAGCGTCGCCCGGCGCTGGCCGGGGGCCGAGCTGCACGTCGTCAGCGGGGTGGGCCACGCCGGCTCCGCCGCCATGAACGCCGTCGCCGTGGCGGCCACCGACCGCTTCGCCGCGCCGTTCATCGACCCCCGGCTGGCCACGGGACCGCGCCGCTGACCTGCACTAACGCCGCCCGGAAGGCGAGGGTGCTTGACGTTGCCCCCGCCCAGGGTCCATAGTCGTGCCGTTCTCGACAGGTTCGTCTGGGTCGGAGCGCCGCCGTCTCTCGGCCGGCCGCCCACCGGCGGGTTTGACTCGGGTGGACTTCCATGCCCGGGTGGAGTATGCTATCGCTTTGCGCTGCCTCTGCCCGCAACCTTCCCTTGACTCGAGCGCTTCGTGATGCCCGGACCGTGTTCGCTGCGGTTCCCCAGGTGCCCTGGATAGCCCCAGGCCCTTCACGATGACTGCGATGACGATGACGGACGGTGTCTGGCGCAGGCAACGCTGAAACTCACAAGTTCAGTAAGGCCCGTGGAAGGACCCTCCTTGGCTGCCTCGCGCACCGCCTCCCAGAATGTGTCCACCGCACGGACGGCCTCAGGCCGTCTGAGCTTCGCGCAGATCCGCGAACCCCTCGAGGTCCCAGACCTCCTGGCTCTCCAGACGGAGAGCTTCGACTGGCTGCTCGGCAACGAGCGGTGGCAAGCCCGGGTGGCCGCCGCCAAGGCCGCCGGCCGCACCGATGTGCCCGACCGGTCCGGGCTCGAGGAGATCTTCGAGGAGATCTCCCCGATCGAGGACTTCTCGGGCTCGATGTCCCTCTCGTTCCGCGACCACCGGTTCGAGGAGACCCGCAAGACCATCGAGTCCTGCAAGGAGCGCGACCAGACCTACGACGCGCCCCTGTTCGTCACCGCCGAGTTCATGAACACCAACACCGGTGAGATCAAGAGCCAGACGGTGTTCATGGGCGACTTCCCGCTCATGACCGAGCGCGGCACGTTCATCATCAACGGTACCGAGCGCGTCGTCGTCTCCCAGCTGGTCCGCAGCCCGGGCGTCTACTTCGAGCGCACCGCCGACAAGACGTCCGACAAGGACATCTACACGACCAAGGTCATCCCGAGCCGCGGCGCCTGGCTGGAGTTCGAGATCGACAAGCGCGACATGGTCGGCGTCCGCGTCGACCGCAAGCGCAAGCAGTCGGTCACGGTGCTCCTCAAGGCCCTCGGCTGGACCGAGGCGCAGATCCTCGAGGAGTTCGGCGACTACGAGTCGATGCGGCTCACCCTGGAGAAGGACCACACCCAGGGCCAGGACGACGCGCTGCTCGACATCTACCGCAAGCTGCGCCCGGGTGAGCCCCCGACCCGCGAGGCCGCGCAGACGCTGCTCGACAACCTCTACTTCAACAGCAAGCGCTACGACCTGGCGAAGGTCGGCCGCTACAAGCTGAACAAGAAGCTGGGGCTCGAGGCGCCGCTGAGCAGCTCCACGCTGTCCATCGACGACATCGTCGCGACGATCAAGTTCCTCGTCACGCTGCACGCCGGCGAGACGAGCATGAAGGGCCGTCGCGAGGGCCACGACGTCGACCTGCGGGTGGAGGTCGACGACATCGACCACTTCGGCAACCGGCGTCTTCGCAGCGTCGGCGAGCTCATCCAGAACCAGGTCCGCACGGGCCTTTCCCGGATGGAGCGCGTCGTCCGCGAGCGGATGACGACCCAGGACGTCGAGGCGATCACGCCGCAGACCCTCATCAACATCCGTCCGGTCGTGGCGAGCATCCGTGAGTTCTTCGGGACCTCGCAGCTCAGCCAGTTCATGGACCAGAACAACCCGCTGGCCGGGCTGACGCACAAGCGGCGTCTCTCCGCGCTGGGCCCAGGTGGTCTGTCCCGCGACCGCGCCGGCATGGAGGTCCGTGACGTCCACTCGTCGCACTACGGCCGGATGTGCCCGATCGAGACCCCTGAGGGCCCGAACATCGGCCTCATCGGCTCGCTCGCGTCCTACGGACGGATCAACGCGTTCGGCTTCGTCGAGACGCCCTACCGCAAGGTCACCAAGGGCAAGGTCAGCGACAACGTCGACTACCTCACCGCCGACGAGGAGGACGAGCACGTCATCGCCCAGGCGAACGAGCCGCTCACCTCGGACAACCACTTTGGCAACGAGCGCGTGCTCGTGCGCACGAAGGGTGGCGAGGTCGAGTACATCCCGGGGGCCGACGTCGACTACATGGACGTCTCCGCCCGCCAGATGGTCTCGGCGGCCACCGCGCTGATCCCGTTCCTCGAGCACGACGACGCCAACCGCGCTCTCATGGGCTCGAACATGCAGCGTCAGGCCGTCCCGCTGGTCCGCAGCGAGGCGCCCCTGGTCGGCACCGGCATGGAGTTCCGCGCCGCGCTCGACTCCGGTGACGTCGTCATCGCCGCCAAGGCGGGTGTCGTCACCGAGGTGAGCGCCGACCTGGTCACCGTCGCCAACGACGACGGCACGACGCAGACCTACCGGATCGCCAAGTTCGACCGCTCCAACCAGGGCAACTGCTACAACCAGATCGTCCGCGTGGAGGAGGGTGCCCGGCTCGAGGTCGGCGGCGTCATCGCCGACGGTCCGGCCACCGAGGGTGGCGAGATGGCGCTCGGGCGCAACCTGCTCGTGGCGTTCATGCCGTGGGAGGGCCACAACTACGAGGACGCGATCATCCTCAGCCAGCGTCTGGTGCAGGACGACGTCCTCTCCTCGATCCACATCGAGGAGCACGAGGTCGACGCCCGCGACACCAAGCTCGGCCCCGAGGAGATCACCCGCGACATCCCCAACGTCTCGGAAGAGGTCCTCGCCGACCTCGACGAGCGCGGGATCATCCGCATCGGCGCCGAGGTCCGCGACGGCGACCTCCTCGTCGGCAAGGTCACGCCCAAGGGCGAGACCGAGCTGACGCCGGAGGAGCGGCTGCTGCGCGCGATCTTCGGTGAGAAGGCCCGTGAGGTCCGCGACACGTCCCTGAAGGTGCCGCACGGCGAGACCGGCACGGTCATCGGCGTCAAGGTGTTCGACAAGGACGAGGGCGACGACCTGCCCCCGGGGGTCAACCAGCTCGTGCGCGTCTACGTCGCGAACAAGCGGAAGATCACCGACGGCGACAAGCTCGCCGGCCGGCACGGCAACAAGGGCGTCATCTCGAAGATCCTGCCCATCGAGGACATGCCGTTCCTCGAGGACGGCACCCCCGTCGACGTCGTGCTCAACCCGCTCGGCGTGCCGGGCCGGATGAACGTCGGCCAGATCCTCGAGCTGCACCTCGGCTGGGCCGCCTCGCGCGGCTGGGAGATCGCCGGGTCGCCCGACTGGGCCAAGCCGATCCCGAAGGACAACTGGTCAGCGCCTGCGGGGAGCCGCGTCGCCAGCCCGGTGTTCGACGGGGCGGGCGAGGACGTCATCACCGGTCTGCTCGACTCGACGCACAAGACGCGCGACGACGTCCGGCTCATCGACGGCTCGGGCAAGGCACTGCTCTTCGACGGCCGCTCAGGCGAGCCGTTCCCGGAGCCGGTGTCGGTGGGCTACATGTACATCCTCAAGCTCCACCACCTCGTCGACGACAAGATCCACGCGCGGTCGACCGGTCCGTACTCGATGATCACCCAGCAGCCGCTCGGCGGTAAGGCCCAGTTCGGTGGCCAGCGCTTCGGTGAGATGGAGGTCTGGGCCCTGGAGGCCTACGGCGCGGCCTACACGCTGCAGGAGCTGCTGACGATCAAGTCCGACGACGTCCCCGGCCGCGTGAAGGTCTACGAGGCGATCGTCAAGGGCGAGAACATCCCCGACTCCGGCATCCCCGAGTCCTTCAAGGTCCTCCTCAAGGAGATGCAGTCGCTGTGTCTCAACGTCGAGGTCCTCAGCTCCGATGGCCAGACCATCGAGATGAAGGAAGCCGACGAGGACGTGTTCCGCGCCGCCGAGGAGCTCGGCATCGACCTGTCCCGGCGCGAGCCGAGCTCGGTCGAAGAGGTCTGACGAACAGCACGACAACGGTGGGTATGCGCGGAGCCCGCTCCGCGCATACCTCGCCCACCAACGTTTAGAGACTCACGAGAGTTAACGAGAGAAGGAACCACGTGCTCGACGTCAACTTCTTTGACGAGCTGCGTATCGGCCTGGCCACTGCTGACGACATCCGTCAGTGGAGCCATGGCGAGGTGAAGAAGCCGGAGACCATCAACTACCGCACCCTGAAGCCGGAGAAGGAGGGGCTCTTCTGCGAGCGCATCTTCGGTCCCACCCGCGACTGGGAGTGCAACTGCGGGAAGTACAAGCGGGTGCGCTTCAAGGGCATCATCTGCGAGCGCTGCGGCGTCGAGGTGACTCGGGCCAAGGTGCGTCGTGAGCGGATGGGCCACATCGAGCTCGCCGCCCCCGTCACCCACATCTGGTACTTCAAGGGGGTCCCGAGCCGGCTCGGCTACCTGCTCGACCTGGCCCCGAAGGACCTCGAGAAGGTCATCTACTTCGCGGCCTACATGATCACGTCGGTCGACGTCGACCAGCGTCACCAGGACCTGCCCTCGCTCGAGGCGCAGATCCAGGTGGAGAAGAAGGAGATCGAGAACCGCCGCGACGCCGACATCGACGCTCGGGCCAAGGTGCTCGAGCGCGACCTCGGCGAGCTCGAGGCCGAGGGCGCCAAGTCCGACGCCAAGCGCAAGGTCCGCGAGTCAGCCGAGCGCGAGATGAACAACATCCGCAAGCGCGCCGACCAGCAGGTCGAGCGGCTCGAGCAGGTGTGGGACCGCTTCAAGAACCTCAAGGTCCAGGACCTCGAGGGTGACGAGGTCCTCTACCGCGAGATGCGTGACCGGTTCGGCCTCTACTTCGAGGGCGGGATGGGCGCGGCAGCGATCCAGAAGCGCCTCGAGACCTTCGACCTCCAAGGCGAGATCGAGATCCTGCGCGAGATCATCGCCACCGGCCGGGGCCAGAAGAAGACCCGGGCCCTCAAGCGGCTCAAGGTCGTCTCGGCCTTCACGACGACGACCAACAGCCCGACCGGCATGGTTCTCGACTGCGTCCCGGTCATCCCGCCGGACCTGCGCCCGATGGTGCAGCTCGACGGTGGCCGCTTCGCCACCTCCGACCTCAACGACCTCTACCGCCGCGTCATCAACCGGAACAACCGCCTCAAGCGGCTCCTGGACCTCGGCGCGCCGGAGATCATCGTCAACAACGAGAAGCGGATGCTCCAGGAGGCCGTCGACTCGCTGTTCGACAACGGCCGTCGTGGCCGTCCGGTGACGGGCCCGGGCAACCGGCCGCTCAAGTCGCTGTCCGACATGCTCAAGGGCAAGCAGGGCCGGTTCCGCCAGAACCTGCTCGGCAAGCGCGTCGACTACTCCGGCCGTTCGGTCATCGTCGTCGGCCCGCAGCTGAAGCTGCACCAGTGCGGCCTGCCCAAGCAGATGGCCCTCGAGCTGTTCAAGCCGTTCGTCATGAAGCGGCTCGTCGACCTCGACCACGCGCAGAACATCAAGTCCGCCAAGCGGATGGTCGAGCGCGCGCGTCCGGTCGTCTGGGACGTGCTCGAAGAGGTCATCACCGAGCACCCGGTCCTGCTGAACCGGGCGCCCACCCTGCACCGCCTGGGCATCCAGGCCTTCGAGCCACAGCTCGTCGAGGGCAAGGCCATCCAGATCCACCCGCTCGTCTGCACGGCGTTCAACGCCGACTTCGACGGTGACCAGATGGCCGTGCACGTGCCCCTGTCGGCCGAGGCGCAGGCCGAGGCCCGCATCCTCATGCTGTCGAGCAACAACATCCTCAAGCCGGCCGACGGCCGTCCGGTGACCATGCCCACCCAGGACATGATCATCGGGCTGTTCCACCTCACCTCCGAGATGCCTGACGGCACCGGTGCCGGCCGGGTCTTCTCGACCCCGTCCGAGGCGCGGATGGCGTTCGACCAGCACGCCATCGAGCTCGGCTCGCGGGTCCGCATCCGGCTCACCGACGTCGTGCCCCCGGTCGGGCAGGCGCTGCCCGAGGGTGTCGAGGCGCGTGAGGACGGCACGGTGCCGTCGCTGATCCTCGAGACGACCCTCGGTCGCGTCCTGTTCAACGAGGCGCTGCCGGTGGACTACCCGTTCGTCGAGGAGGTCGTGGACAAGAAGCGGCTCAGCTCGATCGTCAACGACCTGGCCGAGCGCTACACCAAGGTGCAGGTCGCGGCATCGCTCGACGCGCTCAAGGACGCCGGCTTCCACTGGGCCACCCGGTCCGGGGCGACCGTCGCCATCTCCGACGTCGTCACGCCGCCGCGCAAGACCGAGATCCTCGAGGAGTACGAAGCCCGGGCGACCAAGGTCCAGAAGCTCTACGACCGTGGGGCCATGACGGACAACGAGCGTCGCGAGGACCTCATCGAGATCTGGAACGAGGCCACCAACAAGGTCGCGGACGAGATGCGGGCCAACATCCCCGTCACGAACACGATCTACAAGATGGTCAACTCCGGGG